>JAOTTJ010000361.1 GCA_029864465.1 Gammaproteobacteria bacterium
AGCGTACGTGGCCGCGAGCAGCACGATCGCAGCGCCGGGATCCATGCCGTACGTGAACGGCAGTACGAGCGCCATCGTGATCGAAGGCGAGATGCCGGGCAGGGCGCCGCCGAGAATGCCCCACGCAACACCGACGGCCGCCGCCGGTACGATCGGCGTCGTGACGAGCAGAGTCAGCGCTTGTGTCAGGCTCCCCATGCGCGGCTATTCGAAAGGTCCGAGCCATGGCTGCGGCATCGGAATACCGAGCAACCAGACGAACAGTACCCAGAAGACCGTCGCGCCGGCGATCGAGATCATCACCAAGCGGCGGCTGAATCGCTCGCCTTGGTAGGTAGCCATCGCGGGCAGCAGCAGCGCTAGACTGAGCCAGTAGCCGAGGATATTGACGAGAAGCACGTAGCCGGCGCCTATCGCGAGCGTGCCAGCCGCGCGGCCAAGCACGTAAATGGCTCGAGGCTTCTCCGGCTCTGCGCTCGCTTGCTGTTGCCGCGTGATCACATATCGAAGCAGGGTCTTGAGCGCGAGCAGGATCGCAAGTCCGCCGAGGATCGTCGCGTAGACGAGCGGCAGACCAGCCGGCCCGACCTCATCCGCCAGCGCACTGCGGCCGATACCGCTAGCAAGGACGAAATAGGCGGCTGCGATGATGAACAGAGCCGCGGCGCACGTGAAATCTCTTGCCATCGTGCGCCGTGCGAACGTTACTTACTGAAGCACGCCCGTGGCGCGTAGAAACTCTTGCGTTCGTGTCGCAAAATCATCGATGAACTCGCCGTACTGTGCATGCCCGATGTAGCGTGGCGCGAGAAGACGGGCTTCGTAGACGTTGCGATAGTCCGGGTTCTCGAGCACGCGCTGCACGCCTTGTTGCCATGCATCGACAATGGCCGGCGGCGTGCCAGGCGGCCCCGCAATGCCTCGAAATTTCGTCAGCACGACGTCGTAGCCGAGCTCTTTGACCGTCGGAATTCCCGGCAGGCGCTCGGTTTGCTCGGGGGCGAAAACGGCGAGGATCTTGAGCTGGCCCGCGTCGAGCTGGCTGCGGATTTCCTGCGCCTCACCGACGCCGATGTCGAGCGTGCCGTTGAGCACGTTGAGCATGAGATCACCGCCGCCCTCGTGAGTAACGATGGCGGGTGTGACCCCGGCAGCGAGCTTCAGTTGCTCCAGCGCCTGGCGCTCGAGGGATGCTGGCGTCGAGGCGCCCCAGCGGCCGCGACTCGTGCGTGCTTTTTCGATGACTTGCTCGAGTGTCTCGAACGGACCCGACGTGCGTGTGTAGACGACTTCCTCGTCGAAGAACACGTTGACGAGCGGCTCCAGGTCGCGATACGTATTCGCGGGACGGCTGAGCAATGAGGTGTAGATATAGGTCGGCGTCGTCGCGTAGAAGAGACTACCGTCGGCAGGTGCGTTTGCGAGTTGCGCCATCGCTCGCGCGCCGCTGCCACCGCGCACGTTCTCGACGACGAACTCGACACCCATTTCCGGCCCCAGAAAGCGTGCGAGCTCGCGTAAAAAGACATCACTGCCGCCACCCGGGCTCGAGTGCGTTACGAGCGTGACGACACGATGGGGATAGCCCGATTGCGCGAGCGCGTTGCTGCTGACGAGCACTGCGAGGCAGAGCGCTATTGCTGCCGAGTAAGCCTTCAACGCCTGGGTTAGCACCATCGACCTCCCTGCGGTCCGTCCACGATTGCGTAAACCGCATTATATCGAGGTGCGCACGGTAGCGCCCGAGATTGGGATCAGAGTCCGGAAGCTGTATTCCAGATATATACGGCCAGCGATTTGATCGTCGCCGCATCGAGCTCTTTGCCCCAAGGCGGGCATTGGCCGAGCCGGCCGGCCGTGATTACGCTCGTGAGCGTGTCGCGATCGCCACCGTAGAGCGAGACGTTGTCCGTGAGGTCGGGGCCGCCATAGGGCTTGTAGCCGAAGCCATCCTCGCCATGGCACTCTGTGCACGCTGGCCAATCATTGGCCGAGCGCGCGACAGCTTCAGCATCGGCGTCACCGCCGCTGAGGTCGATGACCTTCTCGACGAGATCGTTGATTTGCTCGGCGCTATAGCCGAGCGTTGCATAGCCCGGCATCTCCGAGTAACGCGTATCGGCGCAACCGCCGTAGTAGGAGACGTCCTCGATGTCCGGGCACTCGGTGTTGCGCACGCCATAAAGCAAGGTCTGCTGTATCGCCATGACGGGTTCGGCGTCATTGGACTCGAACCCTGTGACACCCCAGAGCCAGTCGTAGTCGACGAGGTTTGGGATGCCGGGTGCCCCTTGCATGTCAGCGCCGTGACAGCCTTGGCAATTCGCCGCGTAGGCAGCTTGAGCTGTCGAGTTGACGTAGTCGAGAAGCTCGGCGTCGGCACGAATGCTGTACGGCGATGCGTTCAATACGCGGACAGCGGCGTCGTTCGGATCGGGCGCTGACGGGGTAGCCGTCGTCATCGGCGCCTCGCCGCCGCCCGTGCAGGCCATCAGGCCAAGACTCATAGAGATCGTGAAGGCGGCAAGTCTGCCGATCGTTGCTGGCTGTATCAATGGCGTTCTCCGTCCTGGTTGCGTGCCGTTCTAATCGGTCACGGTCCGGCCTGTCAATTAGGGAATATCCGAACCCCTGTTCAAGCGAAGCCAGCGAACGCCCTCAGTCGCGCGACATGAATAGCTGCAGCACGTACCAGAACATCAATGCGATCGACGCGAACAGCTCCAGCGCTGCGGCGACATGCCGATCTTCGGGATAGTGGTGCATGACGTTGGACGTATCGTAGAGGATCGCCGCGCCTGCGAAACCGATCATTGCCACGGAGAACCAGGTACCGAGATGGAAGCCGAACAGTACGCTACCGGCGATCCCAACGAGTGCGAGGATGCCGGCCCAGACGAGGATGCCGCGTAAAAACGAGAAATCCTTCCGCGTAATGAACGCGACGGCGGTCAACCCGCCCGTACCGAGCAACGTGACGCCCGCGGCGCTCTCTATGATCGCCGGCTCGGTCAGCACAGCGATGTAGAGCAGCGGCAGGAAGATGATTGCTTCTGCGAGGACGAAACCGGCGAGCGCAGCGTATTGCAGCGGCTTGGATTCAACGCGGTGTGCGACGTGGCTCGCGAGCCAGCCGACGACCATGAACGCGCCGAGAATCAGCAGCCAGTTGACACCGAGCATGCGCGGTGCGAGTTCCTGCGCAAGGCCGGAACTGAAGAGATACGACTCGATGACCGCAAAGCCGAGGATCGCCAGTGCCACGTGCGCGTAGGTTCTGGAAATGAAAGCCGCGCGTGTCTCCGTTCCCATTGCCGAGACGGGAACTCGAGACGAGACTGTTTGCGCGTGCTGCATGT
>JAOTTJ010000057.1 GCA_029864465.1 Gammaproteobacteria bacterium
CGCACGGGTTCAACTCCGTCCACGGGCGCATGCCCTCGGTTGCCACGGGCGCCGCGGCCGCAAATCGCGATATGTATCTCCTCGGTGTTTCAGGGGATGGCGACTCGCTGTCGATCGGTATCGGCCAGTTTGCCCATGCCGTGCGCCGCAATCTCGACATGTGTTACATCATCGAGAACAATGGCGTATACGGTCTCACGAAAGGCCAGTTCTCCGCTTCGGCCGACGTCGGCTCGAAGGCCAAGAAAGGCGAAGTCAATCAGCAGCCGCCGATCGATGCCGCGCAGCTAGCCATGACGCTTGGCGGAACGTTCGTCGCGCGAAGCTTCTCGGGCGATAAGGAGCAGCTCGTTCCGCTCATCAAGGCGGCCATCAAGCACGAGGGATTCGCGCTGGTCGATGTGCTTTCACCGTGCGTAACGTTCAATGATCACGAGGATTCCACGAAAAGCTACGCTTACACGCGCCAGTTTTTCCATCGTGCGATGCACCTTGATTACGTTGCCCCGGCGGAGGAGATCAAGGCTGCATACGATGAGGGCGAGGTCATGCCCGTGCAGCTGCACGACGGCAGCCGTATTCTTTTGCGCAAGATCAGCGAGGACTATAACGTTAACAACCGCGGCGCGGCGATCGATTACATCCGGTCCCACCAGCGCAAGGGCGAGGTCGTCACGGGTTTGCTCTACATCGACGAGAGCGAGCCGGATATGCATGGTCTGAACCGTACGACGCTCACGCCGTTGTCGGAGGTTCCCCACGAGCGCCTGTGCCCGGGCTCGCAGAGGCTCGCAGAGCTGCAGCAACGCTATCGGTAGCGCGGCACGGTCGCGACGGGGCGACTCGGGACGGCGCCTGGAGCGCAGATTCGAGCGGCCGGAATCCGGTCCCAAGTCTCAATTTATGGCCAGAAACAGCCTTTTCCCGGCAGGCGTGTGAACTGAGTCAACGTAACCCAGGCCCGTATTGGGCACTGTTCACACTTCGATTATTGGGCATGCCGGTTGTATGGCAGATCTCGACACACCAATTGAAACCCTTCGCGGGCGCCTGACGCAGCTTCTGGCTGACTGGGGTGCGGAGATGTCCGTCGTCCTTAAGGACCTCGAGGATCTGCGCGAGCGCGTTGTCGGTCAGGACAATCTCATCGACACGCTGAAGTCGGATGCCGAGGAAGCAGGCAAGCTGCGCAAGGCGATGCAGGCGAGCGAGCTCGAGGCGGAGAAGCTGCGCTCGGAGCTCGAGACCAAGCGTGATCTCGTCAAGGTACTACGCAAGAATGCCGATGAGGCCGCCGACCTCGGCGAAAAACTGAAGCGCAAGGATGAGGAGCTTGCATCACTCGCCAAGGCCAACGAGAAGCTCGAGTCGCGTCTCGCTCAGTCCGAGCAGCGATTGAGCGAAGCCGAGGATGCGATGGCGCAGAGCCATGATGATACGACGGAGCTCAAAGCGATCCGAGCCGAGCTCGATGCCAAGACGTCCTTGATCAAGAGTCTGCGGACTGATGCGGAGCGCTCCGAGACCCTCGAGGATCGGCTCGATGAGAAGCGCGCGACGATCGGCGAGCTTGAGAAATCGCTCGACAGCCAGGCGGCCACGATTGCAGAGCTAAAAGACAGCGTGCGACGTTGGAAGGACAGGTACGCGGCGCTGAAATCAGCCCACGATATTGCCGACAGCATGATCAGCACGATGCCGGATGTGGTAGCTAGGGTCGCCGCTGACGACGCAGATAGTGATGCCGAGACTGTCATCGACAAGATCGCCGAGCGCACGGTCGCGATCAATATGCGGGATGCGCTGCAGGATGCCCGCGACTCAGCCGACACACCGAAGAAAGAGAAAAAAGCTACGGCTAGCTGATCAGCTGCACTCAGAACGGGATCCAAGACCGCTCTGGCGATATGTGCAGATAGCCAATATTCACTCCCTGCCGCCAGCCAACGCCGAAACGCACAGGCGCGAGAATCACGTTGCCTTGCCGGTTGTAATTAACTCCGAGCCCACCAACGAAGTAGAGACTACCCTCGACACCCCCGAAGCGCTGATATAGCTCGTCGAGCGAGCTAACGTTATAGATCAGCACGAAAGTCTTGGCAGCGTTGCCGCCGAAATCCAGACCCAGCGAAGGGCCGCGCCAATAGATCTTTTCAGTCGTGCCGTCGCGCAAGTACACGGTGCCGTGGCCATAGCGCAAGCCAACGCCGATCGCTGCGCCGCCTTCCTCCCCTTTGATATACGCCTCGGGCGGGCCGTTATCGGTGAAGACGCGATTCAGCACGTCAGCGACGCCCTGCGCGCCTCTGCCGAAGAAGCTTTCCGCCTCTCGCAGTATGGTGTCCTGCTGGTAGGGCTCGGCACTGACCGGTCGAGCCGCGGTCTCCGTCGCCGGGCGGCTCGAGCAACTCGCAGCCACGGCTGCGAGGCTCAGGACCAGACCCAAATGAAGCGCGCGCATAATACCGTTCCCACTGCCGGTAGACGCCAGTTTGGAGCTCGGCGTGCGCATGTCAAGTGCCCTCAGGACTTGAAGAGGTCCTCGGCCTGATGCAGCGCGTCGGCTTGCGCGGAATTCGGGTCGGGGGCTGTCGACGTCGAGGCGCCGTCGGCGCCGAACAGCGTCTCGAGCTCGGCTTCGGCCCGTTGATGACCGGTCATGCGTCCCGGTGCGTACGCAGTCTGATTCGGCTCGAAGTAGTCACAGAAGTTGGCCTGCGCTTTCTCGCGAACGTCCTCGGCATCGTCCTCGCTGCACTGGTCGGCCAGCTGCGGTGCGAACGATACGCACATCCGGCAAACGTGGAGATCGACGAGGCATTCCGGGCACTGGTCGCGCCGGCTCAATGGCAGCGTGAGCTTCTCTAGGGACGTGCCGCAGCGGTAACAGCGCAAAGCGTCCACGTGTCGAGGGGGTCAGGCAGCGAGCTCGATGTGCTCGAGGGCGAGGAGCTGGCGCTTGTTGGCAAGACCGCTCGAGAACCCGCCGATCGTGCCGTTGGCGGCAATGACTCGATGGCAGGGGATTACGATCGGGATGGGGTTCGCGCCGTTGGCCTGTCCCACGGCGCGCGCGGCACCGCGCATGCCGATTCGCCGGGCGAGCTCGCCGTAGCTGATGACCTGGCCGTAAGGTATAGCGGTCAGTCCTTTCCAGACACGCCGCTGAAACGGTGTGCCGGCCGGCGCGAGCACGAGATCGAACGTCGTGCGTGTGCCGTGGAGATACTCGGTAAGCTGCTCACTCACGTGCGCGCAGCGTCGAGCGTCGATCGGTGCGGCGGCGACACAGGGGCCGAAACTCAGCTCGATGAGCCTTCCATCGCCGTCACAGGCGAATGAGAGGGTGCCCAGCGCGGACTCGAGTTCAGCATAATAGACATCTCGCATCGCAGGCATTCCCCTTAGACGTCACGTGGATCAGAAATATAGTCGACGCCCTACCGCAGAGCAAAGCCCATGAGCGTTAGCGGGCCATTCGGCGCCGAGCCATGGGTCGTCGTGCTCGAAGGTCGCGATCCCAGGTACGCTGATGAGGCAATCTTCGTGCTACGCGCCATTGGGATCGAGCATGCGCTGACCCGGCTCGAGGGGATGTGGCAGCTCAGCGTCCCGGCCGCGAGCGCGAGCCGCGCAAGCACGGAGCTCGCGGCCTATCACGCCGAGCTGCAGGCCGACCCCAGGCATGGCCGCATCAAGATCGAGGAGATCAGTCACGGTTGGTTTGGCGTCATCGCGTACGCGGCCGTGTTGCTCGTTGCCGGCGTTGCAGCCAATCAGGATTTGCTTGGCCAAGACTGGCTTCGTACCGGCCGGCTCGATGTCGATCGCGTGCTGGCGGGAGAATGGTGGCGCACGGTCACAGCGCTTTGTCTGCACGCCGATGTCGGGCACTTGGGGGGCAATCTCGCTTTCGGCAGCTTCTTCGGGCTGTTCGCCGGCCGCTACCTCGGCAGCGGTGTTGCCTGGCTCGGCATTCTGATGGGTGGCTTGCTCGGTAACGCGCTCAACTCGCTCATCCAGCCGTCGGGTCACCTCGCGATTGGCGCCTCGACAGCCGTCTTTGCGGCGCTGGGGCTACTCGCCGCGTACACGTGGCGGCGAGGTTTCTTCCGCCAGACGAGCTGGAAGACACGTGCGGCACCCGTGACCGCAGCGATCGGTTTGCTTGCGTTCGTCGGCACTGGCGGCGGCGGTGAGGGCGGTAACGTTGACATCATCGCGCACCTGACGGGCTTCATCGCGGGGTTTGCGATCGGTGTGCTGCTGGCGCTGTGGAGCCTGCCGCGTCGTAGGCGGATCCAGACCTACACAGGCGGCGTTGCCGCGGCGATCCTCGTGGCCGCATGGGTCTGGGGTTCAGTTGCGAGTTGAGCGCGCGCGGCATCTTGTACACTGGCTGAGACGCGAGTTGCGGGAGCGTTGCCGATGAGTGTTGGAAGGGTGTATCGAGTCTCACTGCGCACGGGGCTCGGCCTGAGCGTGGCCTGGCTGTTGTTGTGCGGCACACTTCGCGCCCAAGCTTGGGACGATCTCGCGAGTCCGTCACCGGGCCCGTCCGAAGCCATCGGTCGCTATGCGGGGGGGTGTCTGATGGGCGGCGAGCGCCTCGATTCCGACGGGTCCGGTTTTCAGGCCGTCCAACTCTCCCGTAATCGCCACTATGGACATCCCGAGCTCGTGCGCTTCGTGCAGGACCTTGCACGCCAGGCCGACGGTGCCAATCTCGGCCTTCTGCCAGTGGGCGATATGAGCCAGCCTCGCGGCGGACCGATGATCGAGGCTCATGCAAGCCACCAGATCGGCCTCGATGTCGATATCTATTTTCGCCTCGACTTGCCGGCCCTAGCGCCGGCGCAGCGCGAGGACCTGGATCTTCCCTCGTTCGTCGAGGGCGCACCGCAGCGGATCGACGCGCGGTTCGGCCGGCAACATTTCGAGCTGCTGCGCCTCGCCGCCAGCGATCCGCGCGTGGCTCGCATATTCGTGCATCCCGTGATCAAGCAGGCGCTCTGCGAGCAGGATTGGCCGGACCGGACTTTCTTGCGCACCGTACGACCGTGGTACGGACACGAAGACCACATGCACGTCCGCTTGCATTGTCCTTCGGGCAGTACCGACTGCGTGGCGCAGGCGCCGCCCGCTGCGGGTGACGGCTGCGGCGCCGAGATCGACGGCTGGCTCGACCGTGGCCCGTTGCCGCGGCGTCCACCCGGCGTCAGGCGCGAGCCCGTGCTTCCACCGCGCTGCGAGGCGCTGCGTCAGCCCGAAAATTGAAGGGGTCAGAGTAATCGTCACCTAGGCCATTGCTGCTGCGATGAGCTCGAGAAAGTCCTTTTCGTCTTCGATCTGCTCGGTGGCGCGTGCGTCGATCGTGTAACCGTAGTCGTCTGCAATGGATTGATACAACGGCCGCCGGTGCTCGAGTTGCCGCGGGAATATCCAGCGCACGAAATCATCGGGCACGATCTCTCCGGGGCCAGCCAATCCCGTTTCCGTCAGGTATGCGGCGAGCTGCTCGTCGAGAAAACGCTCTTGGTAGTACATCGGTTTCGGATGATCGATCGCGCGCTGAATCATGATCTTTTCCATCTCGGCGTCGGCCTCGATGTAGAGAATCACGGTGTTCTCGGCGAGCACCGATATCGCGTCGTCGTCGTCGAGCTCGCAGATGCTGCCGCCGGCGTCGTTGACGAAATGCTCATAGCCGTAGATCTGCTGCGCCTTCTCGATGAAGTCTGCGACATCCTTCATCGCACCGATCTCGGCTTCGCGGTGCAGACGCTGGCGGTGCTTGAATTCCTCGACGCTCAAGCCGCCGAGATCGGCGCGGCCGATTTTGCCGAGAAAGCTCGCAACCGGCGCGAGATTGTGAACGGTAATGTTGCTGGCGATGTAAATGGAATCGCTGCGCAGCAGATCGCGCAAGAATTCGACTTGCATGGCCTGGCGCTTGATGTTGTCGAGAATCGGCTCGTCGAGGTATTTCGTGCCGATGCGGTAATCGCCGGAGTAATGAAACCACTTCGATGCCGGTAGCTTGTAAGCGAGTGTGGTTTTACCCACGCCCGACATGCCCAACAAGGTGATTGCCTTATTGGGCCAGTCGAGGAACTCCCTGCCGCTCATCTTCATGCTTAAGCTCGTCTACGCCGACGGCCGACATTATACGGAGCCTATCGCGAAAAGCCGGTACATTCGGGCTAACGTCGGAGCCAGTTTTTGCGTATTCTGATTCGATGGCCAGCGCAGAATTTCACCCGGCAGTCTCGGCCTGGTTCGCACAGCAATTCGACGCCGCCACGGACGTTCAGCGCGAGGCCTGGGCTGCGATCGGGGCGGACTCCAATACGCTGATTTCAGCGCCGACTGGCTCGGGTAAGACATTGGCCGCGTTTCTTGCGGTCATCGACGCTCTCGTGAGGGAGTCGGTCGAATCCGGCCTCACGGACGAGACGCGCGTGCTCTACATCTCCCCGCTCAAGGCGCTGTCCAACGACATTCAGAAGAATCTGCAGCAACCGCTCGCCGGGATACGCGACGAGCTCCTGGAGTCGGGTTGTCCCGATGCGCCGATCCGCGCCTGGCTGCGTACGGGCGATACGCCGCAGAGCGAGCGCGCGCGTATGCGTAACCGCCCGCCGCACATTCTCATGACGACGCCGGAATCGCTCTATATTCTGCTGACCTCGGTCTCCGGGCGCGAGATGTTGCGCACGGTCGGCACCGTGATCGTCGATGAGATCCACGCCGTAGCCGTCAACAAGCGGGGCGCGCATCTCGCACTGTCGCTCGCCCGGCTCGATGATCTCTGCGAGCGGCCGCCCGTTCGAATCGGCATCTCCGCGACGATCAAGCCGCTCGACGTCGTGGCAGGCTTTTTGACGGGTACTGCTCGTCCCGAGTGCACGGTCGTCGATGCCGGACATCGGCGCGCGCGCGACTTGAAGATCGAGCTGCCGGCCTCGCCGCTCGAGGCCGTCATGGCAAACGAAGTCTGGATCGAGATTTACGATCGCCTCGCCGAGCTCATCGATGCGCACAGAACGACGCTCGTATTCGTGAATACGCGGCGTATGGCAGAGCGCGTCGCACGGCATCTCGCCGAGCGCTGTGGCGAGGCTCACGTCACGTCTCATCACGGCAGTCTTGCTAAGGAGCACCGGCTCGCCGCCGAGGAGGCGCTCAAGGGAGGTAAGCTCAAAGCGCTCGTCGCAACGGCTTCGCTCGAGCTCGGCATCGATATCGGTGATGTCGACCTCGTCTGCCAGCTCGGCTCGCCGCGTGGAATCAGCACGTTCCTGCAGCGCGTCGGACGCTCGGGTCACGGCATCGCACGGCTGCCCAAGGGGCGGCTCTTCCCGCTGTCGCGTGACGAGCTCGTCGAGTCGGTCGCGCTGCTCGAGACCGTCGGTTCGGGCGCGCTCGATGCCGTCGAGCTCTGCCGTCGGCCGCTCGATGTGCTCGCCCAGCAGATCGTCGCCGAGATCAGCATGCAGGAGCGCGATGTCGAGGACCTCTATGCGAGCATTTGCCGTACGACGCCGTACGCGGATCTGTCTCGCGACGATTTCCTCGCCGTGATCAAGATGCTGGCCGAGGGCTTCAGCACGCAGCGCGGACGGCGCAGCGCGTATCTTCACTACGATCGCGTCAACGGCATGCTGCGGCCGCGACGCAGTGCCCGGCTGACCGCCGTGACGAACGGCGGGGCGATCCCCGATCAGTTCGACTACGACGTCGTGCGCGTGCCGGACGAGCTCTTCGTCGGCACGCTCAACGAGGACTTCGCGTTCGAGAGCCTGCCGGGCGACATCTTCCAGCTTGGCAACACGTCGTATCGAATTCTCAAAGTCACGTCCGGCAAGGTGTTCGTCGAGGACGCCCAGGGTCAGTCGCCGACGATTCCGTTCTGGTTCGGCGAAGCGCCCGGGCGCAGCGACGAGCTGTCTGCTGCCGTGTCCGCGTTGCGGGGCAGGCTCGATGCCGAGCTCGCTGCGAGCCCGCCGGAACGCGTCGCCGAGACGCTGAGCGAGTCGCTCGGCCTCTCACCGGCCGTTGCCGAGCAGCTCGTCGAGTACCTGGCGAGCGCACGTGCCGCTCTCGGGCGTTTACCGACAGCCGAGAACATCGTCTTCGAGCGCTTCTTCGACGAGACCGGCGACGCCCACTTCGTGATCCATTCACCGCTCGGCTCGCGCCTGAACCGGGCTTGGGGACTCGCGCTGCGCAAGCGTTTCTGCCGGCGCTTCAATTTCGAGCTCCAGGCAGCCGCACTCGAAGACGCCATCGTGATCTCGCTCGGTGCCGTGCACAGCTTCGCGCTCGAGGAGGTTGCGGGTTACCTGTCGAGCAAGACCGTCGAGCACGTCGTCGAGCAGGCGGTGTTGGCGGCACCGGTGTTCCCAGGGCGGTGGCGTTGGAACGCGACGATCGCGCTCGCTGTACGGCGTTTTCGCAACGGCCGCAAGGCGCCGGCCGTGTTTCAGCGCAACGACGCCGAGGATCTCATGGCAACGGTGTTTCCCGATCAGCTCGCGTGCGCCGAGAACCTCGCGGGCGAGCGCGAGATACCCGATCACCCGCTCGTCACGCAGACGATGCACGACTGCCTCCATGACCTCATGGACGTCGATGGGCTCAAGCGTCTTCTGGGCCGCATCGAGGCCGGTGACGTCGAAATTCACTGCCGCGAGCTCACGAGCCCGTCGCCGCTGGCGCAGGAAGTGCTCTGCGCTAAGCCGTACGCGTTTCTCGATGACGCACCGGCCGAGGAGCGTCGCACGTTGGCCGTGCAGGCGCGGCGTTACCTCAACGTCGACCAGGCGGCCGAGCTCGGTCGGCTCGATCCAGAAGCCATTGCGCGTGTCCGCCGCGAAGCCTGGCCCGCGCCGCGCGATCTCGAGGAGCTGCACGATGCGCTCGTGAACCTCGGCGTCGTGACGGCGCTCGAGGCCGAGCGCGGCCACGTCGACAACGACGCCTCGCGGTCGTGGCTCCCCTGGCTGCAGGCGCTCATGGTTGCGGGCCGAGCGACGCGTTTTCGCACAAGCTCGGGCGCGTTGCTCTGGGTCGCGGCCGAGCGGCTCACCGAGATCACGCGCGTGCACCCGCACGGCACGGCCGAGCAGACGCTCGTCGAGCTCGAAACGACGATTGCCGACGCAGAGGCCGCTTTGAAGGCGCTCACACACAGTCGTCTCGCGGGGCTCGGCCCCGTCACAGCCATCGAGCTCGCAACGGCCCTCGACCTCGCGTTGCTCGACGTATCTCAGGCACTCGTCGCACTCGAAGTCGAAGGCGTCGCGATGCGCGGACAGTTCACCGAGACGGCAATCACGGGCGGCGAGGCACAGCTCGAATGGTGCGAGCGTGGCTTGCTCGCGCGCATTCACCGCTACACGCTCAAGCGTTTGCGCAGCGAGATCGAGCCGGTTGCCGTTGCGGACTATCAGCGCTTCCTATTCGAGTGGCAGGGGCTTGGGGCGCACCGGCGCAGCGGCGTGGAGGCCGCTGAAGCCGTGCTCAACGAGTTCCAGGGCATGACGGCGCCTGCGATCGCTTGGGAGCAGGAGCTCCTGCCCGCACGACTCGAAGATTACGCGCCCGATTTTCTCGACCAGCTTACGGCGGGCGGTGCCTTCGTCTGGCTGCATCCGGGCGTGCGCAGCAGCGAGGCTGCCAAGCCGCGCCGGCTCGCACGAGCCTCGCCCATCGCGCTGCTGCCGCGACAGTCGCTCGCTCAGTGGCTCGAAATCCAGGGGCCGGCGGCCGAGACGCCGTCGCTATCCGGCCCGGCGGCGCGGGTCGATACTGCGCTAAGAGAATCGGGAGCCCTGTTCTTCCTCGAGCTCGTGCAGAGCACGGGCTTGTTGCGTGTGCAGGCAGAGGAGGCGCTGGCGGAGCTTGCGGCAGCGGGCCGGGTGACGTCGGATTCGATACGCGGACTGCGGGCGTTGCTGACACCGCCGAGTCGCCGTCGCGGTTTTCACGGCCGGGCACGGCGTCGCGGACCGGATCTCGACGCGGCCGGGCGCTGGGCGCTGATTGCGCCGGTCCGTGCCGAGCGCCCGAGCGCCGAGGCGATCGAGCATGCCGCGCGCAGCCTGCTGCGGCGCTACGGCGTGATCTGCCGGCGCGTGCTCGAGCGCGAGCAGCACGTGCCGAGCTGGCGCGAGCTCGCACGCTGTTATCGGGCCTGGGAGGCGCGTGGCGAGATCCGCGGTGGCCATTTCGTCGAAGGCCTCGGCGGGGAGCAGTTCGCGCTCGATGAGGCACTGCCGGTGCTGCGGCGAATCCGCCGCGAGCGCGATTCGAGTGGCTGGTTCGTGCTCGCAGCAGCCGATCCGTTGAATCTGGCCGGAATTCTGACGCCGGGCGGTCGAGTTGCCGCCGTTGCCGGTCACCGCGTGCTCTATCGCGGCGGCGTGCCCGTCGCCAGCGCCGTCGCCGGGCGAATCGAATGGCTCGGCGAGCTCACGAGCGTCGAGCAAATGACCGCGCGCAGTCTGCTCGAAGCTGCGCCGCGAGCCCGTCTGCCCGCCGCGGCAGCGCGGCGCCGACGCCGCTAGAGCCGGCATCGGATACTTGCGAGCGCCGTCCTCGTTGCGCAAACTCCCGGCCATGTTTCGAATACTCACTGTCAAAGAATGGGGCCTGATCGCACTCGTCGCAGTTTTCGGATTCGACGTCGCATCGGCGCAGACGATCGATGCCAACCGTCCCGGATTCTCATTCACGACGGGCACCGTCCCCGACGGACGCTGGCAACTCGAGACCGGCATCGCCTATGCCCGTCCGGGGAGCAATTCACGTACGACATCCTTACCCTTCGCCGAGCTGCGCTACGGCGTCGCTGACGATATGGAACTTTTCGTGTCTTCGCTCAATTGGGCGAGAAGCGAGTCCGGAAGCCGCGATTCGAGTGGACTGCTCGATGCCAACATCGGCATCAAGATCGCGGCGGGCGGCGGTGAAAGGTTGCGTAGTGCCGTTCTGTTTCAGCTTTCGGTGCCGATCGGTGACAGCGACTTCTCGAGTGACGACTGGGACCCGGGCATCGCCTATGTTTGGGCCTACGACGGTCGCATTCCACTCGTCGGTACTGTCATGGTGCGCGACTCCGGCGACAGGTATCAGCTCGACAACGGACTGCAGCTGCCATATTCCATCAACGACCGTCAGACCGTCTTTGTAGAATGGGAAGCGAACCTGCCCGAGGGCGGTAACGACGCGCACTGGCTGAATGGCGGCTTGATGTGGTTGCTGGATGACAGGCGACAAATCGACTTCGAAGCCGGAGCGGGCCTCAATGACGCAGCCGGCGACTATCGCCTGAGCGCGGGATTCTCGATTCTCTTTTAAATATTCAGGTAGACGGCAAGCGACCAGAAACGGGATGCGGGTTCGATAGCCTGCGAGCCGGCTCGGCCCGGTTCTGGCGCTGACGTCGCTCGGCGCGCTCAGTACGCGACGAATATCCGCTGCCGGGGATACATCGCCGTTCCGCTTCGTCGATCACTGCCACCGCGACATCGGCGCGTGAAACGCGCGTTCTGCCACGGCTGTTTTCCAGTGCCCTGTCGCCCCCGATGCGATAGTCACCGGTGCGCGGCCCGTTCGTGAAGTTCACGGGCGGCGTGACGTAAGTCCAGCTCACGTCGTCGACCTTCCGGTAGAGCTCGAGCGCCAGCATCTGGCCCAGAACCTCCACCTCGAGCCCCTTCCGGCAGCAGGATCTCGGTCTGCTTCGCGGCGAGCAGGACGCCTGGCTCGACCTCGAGCGATCCCGAGCCGCCCACGTGAATCAGTCGCGGCGCGCCATCGCCCATTGAGGACCGGACATCGACGAGCATTTCTGCCGCGATGAATTGCAGCGCGCTCTCCGGCGTCGCCGAATCACCGACCACACCGCGTACCGAGAGAACAACGACATCCTTGCCCGTCATGATTGCGCTGGCGCTCGCCTTGTCGAGAAGATCGCCTCTAACAGCGGATAGATTGGGATGCTGCATTGCGATCTGTGCCGGGTCGCGTGAGACTGCGGCCACCCGGTGGCCGCGCTGCAGCGCTTCGCGCACGATGTGGGAGCCGACCTCACCGGTCGCCCCGTAGACGATGATGTCCAACGTCTGCTGTGCGCGCCCGATGCCTGTCGAGAGCAAAACCGCCAACGCGGTGACCAATATTCTTCGCATGCCGGCCGTGGTCGAAGAAAGGTGCAACAAACGTGTCAGGTCTATCTTAGAGCCCAAAACAACAACCCGGGTCTGACCCTGGTTTCCCGACAGCATAGACGGCACTAGAAACCGCAACGCGCATGTCGGCTATAGCTAGGGAGCGGACGTTCGCCCCAAGCCAGAATCATTCATAAGACGTAGAGTCATCGGATCACTGCAATCAACTCATTGAGACTGATCACCAGCTGACCATACCCCTCATGAATAAAAATCCCGAATTGGGCGACCAAGGAATATGCAATGGCGAACTGAGCCAACGCGTAAGCAGCGATCGTGAATTGGCTGATGCTCACGACCCCGACACCGAACTGCGACAGCGTAAAGATACCGTACGCAAACTGACCAATCGCGATGACACGTTTGGCTGGCACGGGGACACGGTTCGGCCTAAATTTGAATGAGATATGAATCCAAGGTAACCCGAGAAACGTTGCTTCGGATTTGTATTCGAACCCCCATCCGTCCCATTTCTCCTTCGCCGGGAACGGCGCCCCACAGGCAGGGCAGGCTGTGGCCTGCTCTGACACCTCATGCTGGCATTCTCGGCAAGGTTGCATAGTTTTCTTGCGCTATAGCGTTATCGAACGACGGCTTCCGGCCAGCAGCGGTGATTCGTTGACAAGCGGTGATTCGTTGACATTAATTAACCCTCTACCGAGCACTCGTAGGGCTGCACCGCTTCGCCAGGGCGCCAGTCCCAATACCCCTCCCAAACGAAGGGCTCGATCAGGGTTGCAGGATCCGTGACCGTCAGCTGGTAGTCCAGACGATTCTCGTCTTCGACAGGCGTGAAGCGTTCGAGGACCTCTACGGCTTCGCTCTGGGGAATGCCCACGCGGTTGAGGTAGGGCCAGTTGATCCGGGATGTAGAGACCACGAGCGTTTCCCCTTCCCAGTGCCCGATCGAATAACCCATGGGAGATGCCGGGATGTCGGCCGGATCTGCAACGTCTGTCATGTGGATCGTGCGAACCGAGTCGAACTCCTCGAAGCGTAAGACGACATCGCCGCCGGCGCGCTCCACGAACTCCATCGGGTACGGATTAGTCATCGCGGCAGGCATTCCCGGAGCCGTGCAGTCGAGTAAAGGGTCGTCTTCGAATTCGTCCCATTGTGCGGCGGCCGCCAGCGCCGAGTTCGTCAGACGGTAGGCGTCCGTACCCCGAAAGTAAAATGCGCCGCCTAAGCGTTGGCTCCATACACGAAACAGACCCCGTGCTGTGGCGGACGCCGCTGTAGCGGGGTCGACGGCCCACTCCCCGCTGCCCAGGTGAGATTCAGACCAGCGCGGCTCGCGTATCCGGCCGACGAGGAGTTCAGTACCGTCGGGCGGCAGAA
>JAOTTJ010000362.1 GCA_029864465.1 Gammaproteobacteria bacterium
CTTCTGCATCGAGGGTCGTGATCGGGTCATTGACTACGTTGCGGAGCGTTACGGTCGCGATCGCGTCTCGCAGATCATTACGTTCGGGACCATGGCGGCGCGTGCAGTCGTCAGGGATGTCGGCCGCGTCCTCGGGCATCCGTACGGATATGTGGATCGAATTGCGAAGCTCATTCCATTCGAGATCGGTATCACGCTCGAAAAGGCGCTGGCCGATGACGAAGAACTGCGCGGAGCCTACGAAACTGACGACGAGGTTCGCACGCTCATCGACATGGCGCGTCCACTCGAAGGACTCGCGCGAAACGCGGGTACCCACGCGGGCGGCGTTGTTATTGCACCGGAAGAATTGACGGAGTTCATGCCGGTGTACTGTGAGCCCGGCGGGACATCCCTGACGCAATTCGACAAAGACGACGTTGAGGCGATCGGACTGGTCAAGTTCGATTTTCTAGGCCTCAAGACGCTTACGATAATCGACCATGCCCTGAAGGCCGTCAACGACGTTCGCGCGGCGGACGGGCTGGAGCCGGTCGATATCGAGACGCTACCGATCGATGACAAACGGACCTACGAGTTGCTGCGCAGCTGCCAGACGATGGCCGTTTTTCAGCTCGAATCCGCTGGAATGCGCGATCTCGTCAAGCGGTTGCAGCCAGACCATTTCGACGATCTCGTCGCCATTCTCGCGCTGTATCGTCCGGGTCCTCTGCAATCGGGCATGGTCGACGATTTCATTACTCGCAAGCACGGTCGCCAGCACGGGCCGATCGATTACTTGCACCCAGACCTAGAGCCCGTGCTCCGGGCGACATATGGCGTAATCCTCTATCAAGAGCAGGTCATGCAGATTGCCCAGGTGCTCGCGGGATATTCGCTCGGTGGGGCTGACCTCCTCAGGCGGGCAATGGGCAAGAAGAAGCCCGAGGAGATGGCTAAGCAACGATCGGTGTTCGTATCTGGTTCTACCGAGAAAGGCTACGAGGCGCAGCGCGCGAGCGAGATCTTCGACTTAATCGAGAAGTTTGCAGGCTACGGATTCAATAAATCCCATTCGGCCGCTTATGCGCTCATCGCGTATCGGACAGCCTGGCTCAAAGCGCATTATCCGGAAGCGTTCATGGCTGCTGTGCTAACTGCGGACATGGACAATACCGATAAGCTCGTCTTGCTCAAGGATGATTGCGGCAAGCTTGGCATCGAGCTGCGGCCGCCGGGCGTCAATGTGTCTGAATATGGCTTTACGGTCGCCGGCAAGGGCGCGATTGCTTACGGTCTCGGTGCCATCAAAGGTGTGGGGCGCAGCGTCGTCGAAGCCCTCGTTGCCGAACGGGAAGCAAACGGGCCGTTTGTCGATCTCCTCGATTTTTGCAAGCGCATCGATTCGCACAAGCTCAATCGGCGCGTCCTCGAAGCGCTGGTCCGTGCAGGCGCGCTGGATGGTCTCGGTGCGAATCGGGCGACGCTCGTCAACGCGATCGGCGATGTGCTCAAGTTTGCGGAGCGGTCGGCGCATGCGCGAGCGGCTGGGCAGGGCGCGTTGTTCGGCGACGCGGACGCAGGAGAGTCGTTGGAATTCGAGCTCACGCCCTTGCGGGACTGGACCGACCGCGAGCGGCTTGCAGCCGAGCGTGAGAGTCTGGGGCTTTATCTGAGTGGCCATCCATTCGAGCAATACGCTGAGCACTGCAGCCACTTTACGAATGGTGCGATCGCCAACGTCGTCGGCGCGCCGCCGGTCGATAGCAACGGTAACGGCTACGCGTTCAGAGAGCGCCGGACGGTCACAGTTGCCGGATTGGTTATGGACATTCGGCGCCGTGGGAGCCGCGTATCGATTGTCCTCGACGACGATACCGAGCGCCTCGAGGTTACGTTGTTCGAGGACGTTCACGCGCAATACAAGCATCTGATCGCAAAAGACGCTGTGCTCGTGGTCGACGGATCGCTACGCTTCGATGACTTTATCGGCGCGTGGCGGGTGACTGCGCAGCGCGTGCGTTCGGTCGACGATGCAATCGAAGAGTACGCGCGTAGACTCACGATTCACTGCGATGCCGCAAGCCTCGAGCTCATCGGCAATCTACGCGAGACCTTGCAACCCTTTACGCATGGGCATTGTGAGGTCTGCATCGAGTACGCGGGACCCGCTGCCAAGGCGATGCTGACGCTCGGTGACAGCTGGACCGTGCGCCCGACGCGTGAGCTCAGGGAGCGCCTAAGCCAGCTTCCCGGTGCCGATCGTTACTCCATCCACTACCCCCGCCATTGCGCTTGAGATCATAAGTGGGTATTGCCGGGCGCGCGTGAGCGCGGACTGTGACTCGCTGCACGCCTGATCCATGGCCGGCTTGCCAGCGTTTGGGCGTTGCGAGTAAGGTCCGCGAATGAATCTCAAGTTTCTGGATTTCGAGCAACCGGTTGCTGAGCTAGAGGCGAAGATCGACGAGCTGAAATTCGTCGGCGACGACTCCGAGCTCAACATCAGTGAGGAAATCGAACGGCTGCGCCGCAAGAGCGACACGCTGACGAAAAGTATCTTTTCGGGGCTTTCGGCATGGCAGGTCACGCAGCTTGCGAGACATCCGCTACGGCCGTACACGCTCGACTACGTCACCAGTTGTTTTTCGGAGTTCCAAGAGCTGCACGGCGACCGCATGTATGCCGACGACAAGGCGCTGATCGGCGGTCTCGCACGCCTCGAAGGGGAACCCGTCGTTGTGATCGGACACCAGAAAGGACGCGACACGACGGAGCGCGTTCAGCGCAACTACGGTATGGCCAGGCCCGAGGGTTACCGTAAGGCTCTGCGCCTCATGCGCCTCGCGGAGAAGTTCAAGCTGCCGGTCGTCACGCTCATCGATACGCCAGGCGCGTATCCAGGCGTTGGTGCGGAGGAGCGCGGACAGAGCGAAGCGATCGCGCGAAACCTGCTCGTCATGGCGTCGCTGCGCACCCCCATTGTCAGCATCGTTATCGGCGAGGGCGGTTCCGGCGGCGCGCTGGCGATCGGTGTGGCAGATCGGGTGATGATGCTGCAATACAGCATCTATTCGGTTATCTCGCCGGAAGGCTGTGCGTCGATTCTCTGGAAGAGCGCGGAGAAGGCCGAAACGGCCGCAGAGGCGCTCGGGGTGACGTCCGATCGCCTGAGCAAGCTCGGTCTAATCGACGAGGTTTTACAGGAACCGCTCGGTGGTGCGCACCGCAATCCGGATGCGATGGCTGAGACCATCAAGAATGCGTTGCTGCAAGCGCTGACAGAGCTTCAGAGCTTGCCTCTCGAGGCGCTCATGGAACAGCGGCAGCGCCGCTTGCTTGCCTACGGCGACTTCAAAGAGGGCTATCTCGGAG
>JAOTTJ010000058.1 GCA_029864465.1 Gammaproteobacteria bacterium
TGCTACTGCAGGCCCCGAGCCCCAGCAGAATGGCGGTCAGCAGCAAGGCCGCCGCGCGAGCGCTGTCGTTGTATCTAATCATTGTCCTACTCCCACGAATTCCATGAGTTCCAGCCGTTCGCCGGTATCGGGTTTGACTTCGACGATCATGCCGACGCCAGGCGCGTAGAACTTGTGCTCCAATGCGTCCGGCTCGAGAGGCGTGAAATCTGCTGTCTGTAGGCAGTTGCCTGCACAGGAGCCGCCTGGCGCTGATTCAGTCGCCGTGACGCTCAGGATCTCGATGACATCCTCGGCATCGGTGTACTTGACCTCCTGGCGAATCACATCGCCCGGAGTGGGAACGAACGGCAGCAACAGACCGGCTTTGGCGCCTTCCTGGGCATGCTTCCACGAGCCCTCGAGATCGACGAGCTCGGGCTCCTCGGGGAGATCGCCGTCGAAGACCTCGTAGTTCTTCGAGATCTCGCCGCAATACCAGACGTTGCCGTCGGTATCCTGCGCGTACCAGTCATCGGTATCCTCGATGACGTCGTCATCCTCGGTGACGATATCGTTCACCGTTACGCACGTAATGCCGTCGATGAGCTTCGTCTCCGCGAGCACCTCGACAACGATCGTTTCCTCAGCGTCCTCGTACGTCCAGCGGTTGCCTGCGACCAGTGGAAAGTAGGGGTTCGGCGCAACGCTGACCCCGATTTCGGTCGGATCGACGAAATCGGCCGCGAACGCAAGGCCGAAGGGCGGCTCGTGCGTTGCATCGTCGAGTGCCTCGCAAAGATCCAAGCGTGCAGCGAACACTTCGCCGCACTCCTCGCGACCGTCATCGAACTCGTCCTCGGCGTCGTCGATGCAGGTAGCACTCGGATTGTTGTTGTCGATGCATCGTGCGGTAGCCGTAAAGAAGTCGTCGCGTAGATCAGCCGCACACGCAAAGCGCAGCAGTCGCGCGCTCGCTGAGCAGCCGACTTCCTGCGCTTTGGCCGGCGACGGTGCGCTCAGTAAGGTGAGCGCGGCAAATGCCACGACTGTGGGCGTTGCGCAAAGGCCGGTCAGGACTCCCATACCGGCCAGCGCGAAGACAATTCTGGAAGGTTCGTTTTTCATGGCTGACTCCCTGTAGATTCGTTCTAGGGACGCCAGCGCACGGGAAATCCTTTGCGTTACCCGGTGGGCATGAAGGTAATGTAAATTAAGCGAAATTTTCTATAACTTATTGATATAAAAAATTTAATTACAAGAGATTGTGTATGTTTTACATAATCTAGCAACGGCCGGATCGTACCGCTGCACCTGTTGGGCGAGACGCTGTCGGCCAGGTTGCGGGCGTCAGCCTTGCTGCGGTCGGTCTTCCAAGCCCAGACGCCGGTGCCACTGCGCGATGGACTCGTCCGGGTATCGATCGAAGACTTTGTCGTGATTGCCCATGTGCGGCTCGACCCATGATGCTCTCGAGGCCGTCATGAGGTGCGTGTGCTCGGGCGGGACCGGCAACTGTGTGTCGATTGCCGAGGCGAACGGGTGCACGAGCGCCGGCCAGCGGGGATCCCATACCCACAGTGCACTGGCGCAAACGCGGCAGAAATTTCGCTGGGCCAGGCTCTGGCGTTCGGTGCCGGATTCCTCATCCGCGATCGCCGCGCTGTAGACGCCGATAGCGTCCTTCCCTTGAACCTCGAGCGTCGAATAGTCGGCGCCTAGATTGATGGCGAAACCGCCGCCGCCCGCGGTCTTCCGACAGATCGAGCAGTAGCACAGATTGAACGGGTAGGGGTGTGCGGACTCGACGCTAAACCGCACGGCTCCGCAGTGACACGATCCTTCTAGCTGCATGACTTTCCGCCTGTTCGGCCGCCGGGAAGGCGGCGCATTGATTGTTGCAAGCTATCATCTTGCGAAGGTCCTGCGCGATTCTCGAGATGGGCCTCTGTCTTCGCTTACATTCTGTTACAAGTGCCGGTTACATTTCTGGCTATAGTAGCGACAGATCATTAGTCGCCGCGACATGTGAGATTGCGAGCATGAACCGGGAACCGAACATCCTTGTGGTCGACGACGATCGTGAGATTCGCACGATGCTGAGCGATTACCTGCAACAGAATGGCTTCTCCGCGACGGCCGTCGCCGACGGTCAGGAGACCCGGCGCGCGTTGCAGCAGACGGACTACGATCTCATCGTGCTCGATCTGATGTTGCCGCACGAGAGCGGGCTGGAGATCTGTCGTGCGCTGCGGGCGACGTCCGAGATACCGATCATCATGCTGACGGCGCTCGGCGAGGAGGTAGACCGCATCGTCGGACTCGAGGTTGGTGCTGACGACTACATGGCCAAGCCATTCAGCCCGCGGGAGCTGCTCGGGCGCATCCGGGCTGTGCTGCGCCGTACAACGGGCGGTTCGAAGGGTTCGCCGAGCGAGCCCGTGCGCGAATACCGATTTGCCGATTGGACCCTGGACCTCGAGGAGCGCGCTTTGAAGTCGTCCGACGGGAAGGCTGTCGAGCTTACGGGCGGTGAGTTCCGGCTCGTCGCATTTCTGCTCGAGCGCGCCCCTCGAATCGTGACACGGCGCGATCTCATGCGCGAGTTGCGCGGCCGGGAGCACGACCCGTTCGATCGCAGCATCGACGTTCAGATCAGCCGGTTACGCCAGAAACTCAAGCGCGGGGACGACGAGTCACAGCTCATCAAGACCGTGTACGGTGAAGGGTACGTCGTCGGCGTTCCGGTTACGGCTGGTTGAATCAACGTTATGCGTTATCTGCCTGATTCTCTGTTCGCTCGCCTGATGGTCGCGCTGTTGGCCGTGATCGGCCTAACTGTCGTAGTCGCGGGCATTCTCATTGTGCGCGAGCGCCAGGAACTGGCGTTCTGGGCCGGGGAGGCGTCCGAGTTCGTGTCGGTCATGTCCGAAACGGCAACGTTTCTCGCGGATCTGCCGGAAGAACAAAGAGCAGCCGCGATCGAGGCGCTGCGTGAGGCGCCCCCGTCGATCGAGACGGAATTTCAGCGCCGCCCTGCGCCGACGCAGGAGTTCGTTGCTTCCACGCTTGCGGCGTATGAGCGCGCGCTGCAACGTCGTCTCGGGTCTGGCTATGACGTCGATGTCCGCCTCGCCTCGACCGGGGAAGGGGACTTCATACCCGTCATCCGAGAAGGGTCCGGACAGCGTCGACTCGAGCGCCGCGGCGGCGGCGGCCGATTCGATGTCGATCGCGATGGGCCCGACGACGAGCCCGACGCCGCTCGACCGCGAGGTCCCGAGGGCGAGCCCCGCGGCCGGCGCGGGCCTCGGCAGCTCGACGTGAGCGTCGGCCTGCCCGACGGGTCCGATCTGACATTTCGTGCGCCGATACCGAGGCCTGGACAGGCTCTGGCAGGACCGATTTTCCTGCAGCTGACCGTCCTGATCCTCGTCTTGGGGACCGTGCTGTTGTTCATGACACGCACGATCACTCGCCCGCTGTCAGGTCTTGCCGAAGCGGCTGAGGCCGCCGGGCGTGGTGCCCGTGTCGCGCCCCTACCAGAGGTCGGCGCGCGCGAGCTTCGGGAGGCGACCCGCGCATTCAATTCGATGCAGGAACGCCTGCACCGCTACCTCGACAGCCGTACGAGCGTACTGGCTGCGATGTCGCACGATTTACGCACACCGCTCACACGAATCCGCTTGCGCGTGGAATCGATCGAGGACGAATCTCAGCGGGAGCGCTTTATCGCCGATCTCGATGAGATGAACCGCATGATCAGCGGTGCGCTGAGCCTCTTTCGCGGCCTCAATGAGGAAGAGCCGGAGAGTCAGTGTGATGTCGCCGGGCTGCTCGGCGTGTTGCGCGACGAGTTCGCCGAGATCGGGGTCACCGTCGACGTACAGGGCGAGGCGCTTCGCGCGATTCGGCTCAGACCGCTTGCGATCAAGCGGTGTCTGACAAACCTGTTGTCGAACGCGGCCAAATTCGCGGGCAACCCGCGGGTCATCGTCGAGGACGGGGAGTCTCTGGTAATCCGCGTCTGTGACGATGGTCCCGGTATTCCTGAAGAGGATCTCGAGCGGGTTTTCGAGCCGTTCTATCGCGTCGAAAGCTCACGAAATATCGAAACCGGCGGCACGGGGCTCGGCTTGAGTATCGCTCGGGATATCGCTCAAGCGCACGGTGGCTCTCTCGTGCTGCGCAACCGTTCGCCGCACGGTCTCGAAGCGATCCTGACACTGCCGCGGGCCACGCAGTCCTAGCACGAATCGAGCGAGGCGCTCGTTCCGAACGGCAAGCTTGCCATCCGCCGGTCCGGCCTCGGGCACGCTGTCCCGTCGACTGCAACATTTCCTAACAATTGCTTACAGCACGCGGTTGTCTGCCTGCCTACAGTAGATCCATGCACAGCCAAAACGGAGTTCTCGGACGATGTCTGGGTGTGTCGATGAAGCTTAGTCAGGACCAGAGGAGTTGCACGATGAACGGTTGGTTAATTGCAGTGACGGCATTGTTTTCGCTATCTACGGCCTCGGCAAGCCCGGCAACTGAAGTCGTGCCCGCGTGGCAGGAGCCTGGCTTTGTCATGGAAGAGGTCGTCGCGACGGCGACCGCGGAGGATGTCGCCAACGCTTGGCGCGAGCAGATGCATCGACGCGCGCGGATACTCGTCGCGCACCTGGCGCATGCAGATCTCTCGGAGTGAGACCCGGTCTGCGCGAAAATTGATCCAGTGTTTATTGAGGAGTGAGTCATGAAATCAGTAGCCTACGTAATTGCACTTTCGACAATCGTTACAGGTGTCGCGATGGCGCAGCCGCCGGATGTGTCCGAGCGTATGGATCGTATGGACCGTATGGCGATCCTGTTGGATCTCGACGAATTTCAGAAGACCGAAGTTCAGCGAATTCTGCAGGCGCAGCGCGAGACGGCTAGAGCGTCGCGTGAGGCGATGCGCGAGGCCGGTGAACGACCCTCCCGCGAGGAACGAATGGCGCATCGACAGCAGGCCAGGGAGGCCGTGCTGACGCAGCTGCAGTCCGTTCTGACGCAGGATCAGCTGACGAAGTTCGAGGTGTTGGCGGCGGATGAGCGCCGCGGTCGTGGCCGGCGAGATGGCGGACGCCGTGGCCAGGACTCCGTCGAGGAGTAGCTCGGTTATTCGGATGCGCCTTATCCCGTGCTCGGTTGGACTGTGCTGCGACGTCTCCCCCCTTCCAGACACGCCCGGCTGAGAGACAACAGGGTTAAGGCATTCAGCCCGGCCAGTCCAGACTGGCCGGGTTTTTTTTGCGAAAGCTCAGAGCCGATGGGTGCCGGCGGGCCGACTCGTTCTACTCGAACCGTCCGAGTGTCGAGCCGTCGTCGAGCTTGGCGCCGATGAACAGCGCCGCCTTGCCGCCGTCCCGCATCGGTGACCCGCGTATGATCACTCGATCACCCGGCTCGAAGCTGTTGGGTCGCCACCCTGCACGATAGAGCCGGTTCGGCACGCCGCCCTCGATGCTCCATTCTTCGAGCACGCCGGCCTCGTTCTCGACGTTGATCTGAATCCAGATGTGCGGCGAGGTCCATTGGAACTCGACGACCTCGCCGACGAGATCGATGGTCTGGCTACGGTCGAACATATTGGCCGAATGATGGGCAATCCCTGGCAGGGAAGCGCCCACAGCAAGCAGTGCGACCGCGCTAAGTATGATTGGCTTCCTAGTCATCCGTGTTACTCCAGTTTGTCGCGGGTCGTTGCGACTTCGTTCAGAGTTGATCCAAGATATTACCTTCCCGGTCGAGTGTCAGCGTGCGGCCCTGCTCATCGACGGGATTGCGATTGTTCTCGGCGCACGCGAACTCGATCATGCGCGTGCCGGGTGGCAAGCGCGCGTATTGAATCCTGACGTGCCAGGTCTCGGTCAGCGCCTCGGCGTCGTCGATCGCGAAATGCGCCTCGATGAGGTCGTCCTCGATCTCGCGCATGCGTGTCACGATACGCGCTTGCTCGCTCAGGACCACGCCAGTTCGGTCGAGAATCATGTGGGCCTTGAGACTGATGGTCTCGAAGACGAGCGTATCGTCCTCCCAGTGGCCGACTGATTCGCCTGTGTAGGTCGGCCAGCGGTCTTCCGCGGCTGGGTGCGGCCGTCCGTCCGTATAGACGCGCATGACGTTGGGGCCGTCCTCGGTGATGATCCAGAACTGCTCCGGTCTCACGACGAACTCGATCCCGGCGGGAAGATTCATCATGCGCGGAAAGCCTGCGGGGGTTCCGCAAGTCGTGATCGAGTCGGGGAATTGGCCCCGGGCGACGAGTCCCAGGTTGGCTTCGTAGATGGCCTCCCATTTCTCGTTGTAGGGCGGGAACTCTCGCGTGCCGACCGTGTTGGCATTGCCGCCCGGCGGCTGGACGGTCGCCTGATCGAAGACCGTATTGGTCGTCATCTGCCAGACGCCACTCCAATCGGGCAGCGCCCCGCTGTCGGCCGATTGCGCGCGAGTGAGGCCTGTGGCCATCGTCATGGCGATGGCCGTGAAGACTGCGATGGTTCGTAACACGCGCATGGCTCGATTCCTCAACACAAAGACTTGGGCCGACATTGGGTCGTCTAATCCGAGGTTCCAAAGTTACCGCGGACGTCGCCATTGAACAAGAGATCGCTGGTGGCCGAACGAGCTGTTTCAGTCGCGGATCAGATCCTTCGGCATCCAATCGAGCACGGCTATCCGGTAACTCGGCCGCGTTCGTACAGCGTCCTTCCAACGCAAGACGCTGGGATAGGGATTGAAAGGAAAGCGTGCATTGTTGAGAGTGACGTAAAGCGGCACCCAGGTGATATCTGCCAGTGAGAAGGCGTCGCCGACGATCCATTCGTGCTCGCGAAGTGCTTGCTCGAGCTTCGTGAAGCAGTCATCGAGCACGTTCGTTGCTGTCGCGAGGCGCTCCTCAGAGAGACCCTCGGCGGAGGAGTTCTCCGCATGGAACGCGAGCAGCTCCTCGTTGTTCTGTAAGTTACGATAAATGGCCAGCTCGGCATCGGTCTTCGCCATGCGCTTGCCGATCTGATGCGCGAACATATAGGCCTTGACGTGTAGGTGGTTGTCCCTGGCCAGGTGCAGCCACTCCTGCATCTGCTGCCGCGATGCTTCGTCCCTCGGCTGCAGCGCTGGCTCGGGGAAACGTTCCTCGAGGTAGTTGATGATGTCGGTCGACTCGATGATGACGACGCCGTCGTGCACGAGCGCGGGGACGAGCCCTTTGGGATGGATGCCGAAATATTCCGGCGTCACGTTCTCGGCCTTGCGCAGGTCGATGTGATGGCTCGTCCACTCGAGGCTTTTTTCTTCGAGCACCATGCGCACGCGCATCGAGCAGTTCGACTGGCCGGCGTGATAGAGGTGCAGCCCCTCGAGTGCCGTCACATCTTCATTCGTTGGAGTAATGATTCCCACGTGTTCTCCTGAAACGGGCGGAGCGATCGATAGCGTAAGGCCCGGGCGAGGTAAAGCGAGGCCTGAGCTAGTCGACGGTGGCCGCGCCGCGCGCAGCTTCGATGATTTCCGAGCCGATGTTGTCGGCGAACTCGTCCCAGACGGGGGCCACGGCCGTGCGCCACGCGGTGAGCTCTTCATCCGACAGCTCGAGGATAGTCGTTCGTTCGCTGTCTCGAAGCCTCGCGAGGCTCTGCTCATTGATTGCAATGGACTGGGCGTTCTCCCACTCGCTGACTTCAGCGACGATCTCCTCGAGACCTGTTCGGACGTCATCCGGCAGGCTGTTCCAGAAGCTCGGGTTGACGGCAACGAGATAGCCGACGTAGCCATGGTTCGTGACGGTGAAGTACGGCTGCACTTCGTAGAACTTCGAGGAGTAGATGTTCGACCAGGTGTTCTCCTGCGCGTCGATAGCGCCGGTCTGCAGTGCTTGATACACCTCACCGTAGGCCATCTTCTGCGGGTTGCCGCCGATCGCTTCGATCTGTGCCTGGAGCACGTCGGACTCCATGATTCGGAACTTCAGTCCGTCAGCGTCCTGCGGACTGCGCAGCGGGTTACCCGCGCCAAAATGCTTCATGCCGTTGTGCCAAAAGCCGAGACCGAGAAATCCTTCGTCTGCGAGCGTCGCGAGCAGCTGCCGGCCCGTCGGCCCGCGTTGGAACCGCTCCACGGCCGCGATATCCGGAAAAAGGAACGGCAGGTCGAATACCTGGAAGGCATGGGTGAGCCGGTCGAATTTCGACAGCGAAACGGCAATCATCTGGATCTCGCCAAATGCCAGCGCTTCGATCGAATCATCGTCGTTCATGAGCTGCGCGGACGGGTAGACCTCAACGTCGACGCGTCCGGGGAACCGTGCTTCGGCGAGTTCCTCAAAGCGCGCCGCGGCCTGACCCTTCGGTGTGCCCGGGGCGACGACGTGCGGGAACTTGATGACGATGACGTCATGCGTCGTCGGCGTACCCGGATCTCCGCCGCAGCCGCCGAGGCAGGCGGCGGCGACGCATGTCAGTACCTTGTGTGCTAAGCGATTCACGGTCCAAATCATACATGCGTTGCGGTCCGGAGGCAGGTCGTTTGCGCTCAGCCGGTGTACCCGCGTTGCCCGTTGGGTCACGCGCAGGGCTCTGTGCAGGCGGGCGAGAAATGGTATGGTTTCCGCCGCGGCAGTCCGACCGGACAACGCATTAGTTCGACGATTCGCTGCATCGCGTGTGGCTGACGGGGGGAGAGATGAGGCAGATATTCTGGCAACTATCGACTGGGCTGCTCGGCCTAGGCTTGTTCAGCGGCCCAACGCTTGCGCAGCACGGGCCTGACTGGCCGGACTGGGCATATGGGCTGTTGGAGCCGTTGTCGGCCGACTCCCGCGTTTCGCCGCCGTGTCCGGACGGCTCACGCCCGATCGACTGCGCCTACCAGGGCACACCGGTTCCGGACGACGGCATCAAGCGGTCCCTGCCAGATACCGATCGAACGTTTACGCGTAATGAGGCCTATTACAACTACGGGCCGGCCGATTGGTATCCGGGTGATCATCCCGAAATGCCCGACATCGTCGCGCATGGCAAGGAAAGCGCAGGATTGAGAGCCTGCGCGCTGTGCCACTACCCCAACGGTCAGGGCAAGATGGAAAACGGTCACGTGGCCGGGCTCACGGCAACGTATTTCCTCCAGCAGCTCGAGGCGTTTGCAACGGGCAAGCGCAGGAGCGCCGACCCGCGCAAAGCGAATACCAATGAGATGGCAATGATCGCAGCGGGCTTGACCGATGCAGAACGCCGCGAGATCGCTGCCTACTACGCCTCTATCCCGTTCCAGCAGATGGTGCGCGTCGTGGAGTCCGAGGAGGCGCCGCAGGTGCGCACGACATCGAACGGTCTGATGCTGCCGATCGAGGGCGCACCTCACGTGCCGCTCGGCATGCGAGTCGTCGAGATTCCCGAAGAGGCGGATTTGACTGAGCTCAGTAGAGATCCGCGCGGAAAGTGGATCACGTATGCGCCGCCAGGCAGCCTCGCCGCCGGCGAGGCACTCGTGAGCACGGGCGAGGGCAGGACTGTCCAATGCGGCACCTGCCACGGGCCCGGAATGACGGGGCTTGCGGATTTTCCGAGCATCGCCGGGCGCACGGCAAGCTACACGATGCGCCAGCTCTGGGACTTCAAGCAGGGCACACGGCAGAGCCCGATCATGCAGCCTATCGTGGCGCAGCTGACGGCCGAAGACATGTTGTACATATCGGTCTATCTCGCTTCGCTACAACCGTAACCGCTATTTTCAGAGGCGGCCGGCCAGGTTACAGGCAGGCGCTGTCGGGCCGCGCCCGGATCGCCGACACGCTCGTAGGACGGCCCACGCCTAGCCACTGCTCGACGAGAGCGAGGTTTACACACGTGAGCACGACGAGGACGGGCGGGCAGGTGTTGGTCGATCAGTTGATCGCACACGGCACCGATTGTGTCTACGGCGTTCCGGGCGAAAGCTACTTGCCGATCCTCGACGGACTCTACGCCCGCCGAGAGCGGCTGCGGTTCGTCGCCTGCCGCCAAGAAGGCGGCGCTGCGATGATGGCTGAGGCCGACGGCAAGCTTACACAGCGGCCGGGTGTCTGCCTCGTCACGCGCGGTCCGGGGGCGACCAACGCCAGCCTCGGTGTGCATATCGCGAAGCAGGATTCGACGCCGATGATTCTGCTCATCGGCCAGGTCAGCCGAGCGATGCTCGGACGCGAGGCGTTCCAGGAAATCGATTTTTCGAGCATGTTCGCGCCGGTCGCGAAGTGGGCGGCACAGATCGAGGATGCGGCGCAGATACCGCGAATCGTTGCGCGCGCATACGCTGTGGCAACGTCTGAACGACCGGGACCGGTCGTCCTGTCGCTTCCCGAGGACATGCTTGCGGACGAGGTCGACGTCGCTGACTCATCGCCGTATCAGGCTAACCGGGACGAGCCCGATGCGGACGTGTTGCAGGTCCTGGGTCAGCTGCTGGGCTCGGCCGAGCGCCCGCTTATGATCGTCGGCGGCGGAGGCTGGGACGCCGAGACCGTTGAGAACGTGCGTGCCTTCGCTGAGCGTTTCGGGTTTCCCGTTGCCGCCTCGTTCCGCCGCCAGGACTACTTCGACAACACTCATCCCTTGTACGCCGGTGACCTCGGCCTCGGCATGAATCCGAAGCTCGCCAGGCGCGTACGTGATGCTGATCTTCTGCTGGTGCTCGGGGGGCGGCTTGGCGAAGTACCGACGGCTGGCTACACGCTGCTCGACATTCCGCGTCCGACGCAAAAGCTCATCCATGTGCACGCCGATCCCGCCGAGCTCGGGCGTGTCTACGAGGCGGAGTTGGCGATCAACGCCGACCCCCGTTCGATGGCCGCCGCGCTTGCTCGGTTGCCGAGAATCGACGCGAGCCGCTGGTCGGAATGGGCAAGAGCCGCTAACGAAGACTATCTCGCGCAGAGCGAGCCCACGGTGACGCCAGGGGAGCTTCAGGTAGGTGAGGTCATGCGGTATCTCAGAGAAACGCTGCCGAGCGATGCCATCGTCACGAATGGGGCGGGCAACTATACGGTCTGGATCCATCGCTTCTACCACTACCGGCGCTTCGGAACTCAGCTTGCGCCCACGGCGGGCTCGATGGGCTACGGCGTTCCTGCGGCGGTCTCTGCCAAGCTCCGGTATCCGGAAAGAATGGTCGTTGCTTTCGCCGGCGACGGCTGTTTCCTCATGAACGGCCAGGAATTCGCTACAGCCGTGCAGCACGAGGCGAATATCGTCTGTATCGTCGTCAACAATGGAATGTTCGGGACCATCCGTATGCATCAGGAGCGCCACTTCCCTGGGCGCGTGCTCGGCACGGATCTCGTCAATCCGGATTTTGCGGCTTACGCTCGAGCATTCGGTGGTCACGGCCAAGTGGTAACGCGCACGGAAGAGTTCGCGGGCGCCTTCGAGCGGGCCTGCGACAGCGCGAAACCGGCGATTATCGAGCTGCGTGTCGATCCGCAGGCCCTGACACCCGGCCAATCGCTGAGCGCGATCCGCGACAATGCCCTGGCTCGGGTATCTCGCCGGGATTCCGCATGATGGCGACGGACCGGGGTTCTTGGGGGCTGGTGAGCTATTCGGGCTCTGCACGGCATAATTGGTTTTTCTCGGAAGGAAGTCGAGCGTGAACAAAAATCTCATTGCAGGTAGCTGGGTCGAAGGGAGCACGACGGTCGCAGACGTGAACCCGTCAGATCTGAGCGACACGATTGGTGATTTCGCAATGGCCGACGGGGATCAGACACAGGATGCGATCGCAGCGGCCCGCGAAGCCGCAGCTTCGTGGCGCGACGGCGGTATCCAACAACGAGCGGACATTCTCGATCGCATCGGTAACGAGATCCTTGCGAGGAAAGAGGAGCTCGGCACGCTGTTGTCGCGTGAGGAAGGCAAGACGCTGGCCGAAGGAATCGGTGAGACCGCACGCGCGGGGCAAGTCTTCAAGTTCTTTGCCGGCGAAGCCCTGCGTATTCCGGGCACGAGCATCGATTCGGTTCGCCCAGGGGTCGCCGCAGAGGTCACGCGCGAGCCCGTTGGCGTCGTCGGAATTATTACACCTTGGAATTTTCCGATCGCAATACCGGCCTGGAAAATCGCACCCGCACTCGCATACGGCAACACCGTCGTCTTCAAGCCTGCGGCGCTCGTGCCGGCGACCGCGCAAGCGCTGGCCCAGATCATCAACGGAGCCGGGCTGCCGGCCGGCGTCTTCAATCTCGTCACGGGGGCCGGAAGCGAAGTCGGTGAGGCTATCGTGACGTCGCCGCAGGTCGATGCCGTGTCGTTCACGGGCTCGGTTGCGACCGGGCGTGCTGTGCTGGTCAATACCGCCGCGCGTCAGGCCAAGGTCCAGCTGGAGATGGGCGGCAAGAATCCGCTCGTCGTTCTCGACGATGCGGACTTGGAGACGGCCGTCGAGTGTGCGATCAACGGCGCGTTCTTTTCGACCGGTCAACGCTGCACGGCGTCGTCCCGGTTGATCGTTACCGAAAACATCCACGACCGGTTCGTGGCCCGGCTCGTCGAACGCATGGAGGCGCTCGTTGTCGACAACGCCTTGAAGCCCGAGACACAGATGGGTCCGGTCGTCGATCAGGGTCAGTTGGGCCAGGATCTCGAGTATGTCGATATCGGTCGTGCCGAAGGCGCCAACATCGTGACCGGAGGCGGACGCGTCGAGAGGGATGCGGACGGATATTACATGGCGCCGACGCTATTTACCGAGACCGACAACGCGATGCGCATCAACCGCGAGGAGATTTTCGGCCCGATTGCATCCGTCATTCGCGTGCGTGATTACGACGAGGCGCTCTCGGTAGCCAACGATACGGATTTTGGACTTTCCTCCGGTATCTGCACGACGTCGCTCAAGCACGCCAGTCATTTCAAACGTTACTCGGCGGCGGGCATGGTCATGGTCAACCTGCCGACGGCGGGCGTGGATTATCACGTCCCGTTCGGAGGGCGCAAATCATCGAGCTTCGGGCCGCGCGAGCAGGGACCGGCGGCCGTGGAGTTCTATACGTCGACGAAGACCGCGTACGTCTACGCTTAGTTCGGAGAGCTCACCCCGCGGGCGGACCGCGAGCCTGATTAGTCGATAGGAGAGATCATGTCCGATTTGGTATTGGTGGTAACCGTCAAGGTAGATCCGGAATACGTCGAGCAACTGAAACCAGCGATGCTGGAAAACGCTGCGAACTCGGCGCAAGAAGAAGGTTGCCGTCAGTTCGACGTGATCGTGTCTCAGGATGACGAGCACACGTTCATGTTTTATGAGGTCTACAAGGACGAGCAAGCCTTGGCGTTGCATCGCCAGACGCCGCATTTCCAGAAGTATTGGGATCTGATGCAAGAGCTGGGCGATAACGTCGAGCGCACGGCGCAGCTCTTCAATAAGCTGAGCTGACGCGCGCTCGTCGCTCAGCGCGCGCCTGGCGAGCGCAGCGGCCTCTGTGAGACGACTGCTCCCCGAACCTTGTTGGCATTCAAGTCATTGGTTCATTATAGTTT
>JAOTTJ010000363.1 GCA_029864465.1 Gammaproteobacteria bacterium
AACCGGTTGCGCGAATCGTACGACCAGCCGGTCGTTAGCTCGAGGGTCTGAACAGTCGTGCCGAAAACATTTTCGCCCGGCACGGTGAACGGCACACCATTGTTCTGCACCCATTCAATCGACTGTTGCGAGCTGAAGAAGCTGGTCGCCATCTCGGCCTGCTGCAGCGCTAATCCGAATCGCAGAAATTGGACCTCACTGATCGGATAGGAATAGTCTGCGCCGATAGTGAACGTTTCCGTCGAAAAATCCGAACTTGCCGATGTAAACTGCTTGATGTCGCGATATGAGAACGAGAGCGTGCGCGATAGACCATCGATCGACCGATAAGGATCGGTGTGGCTGAGGCTGTAGAGCTTCATGAACTCGCCACCGCTGAGGTTCAGCGCCGCGCGATTACCCGTTCCCATAAAATTCGAGTGAATGAAAGAGCCGTTGAGGCTCACACCGAACGTCTGGGAGTAACCGATACCGCCGGTGAACTGCCCGGGTAGACCTTCTTCGATTTGCCAATCCACATCGACGAGATCCGGACTTCCAGGAACTGGACTCGTCTCGAAGTCCACGGAGTCAACGTAAGGCAGCCGCTGCAAGCGGATTCGCGAGCGTTCCAGCAACACGTTCGAGAGATATGAGCCCTCGAGCTGACGCATCTCGCGACGGAAAACGTCGTCGTTGACGCTGTCGGTGCCGTTGAAATTGATGCGGCGCACGTAGACCCGGCTTTGCGGATTGATGAAGAACGTAATATCGACCTGGCGCGTCTCCCGGTCGAGCTCGGGCACGGCTTGCACTTGCGCAAACGCATAACCTTCCTCGCTGAGGCGTTGGCTCATAAGCGACTCGGTCGCCGCAATATCGCGCTGAGAAAAAACCTGGCCAGGCGTCAGCAAAATCCGTGTCTCGAGCTCCTCAGCCGGCACGACCATCTCGCCAGCGAGTTGGACGTCGGAAATCGTATACAGATCACCTTCCGTAATATTGACTGTGATGAAGATGTCGCGCTTGTCAGGCGAGATGGCAACCTGTACACCGTCGAGCAGAAAGTCGGCATAGCCCCGATCCATGTAGTACGCCCGCAACGCTTCGAGATCTCCTTCGAGCGCCTCCTTCGCGTAACGGTCGTCCTGGCGCAGCCACGAGAGCCAGTTCCCCGTCCTTTGCGCGAACTGACCCAGGAGTTCATCGTCATCGAAAGTCGTGTTACCGACGATGTTGATCTGCCGGATCTGCGCCCGGTCGCCCTCCTCGATCTCGATCGCGACGCGAACACGGTTGTCGGGGAGTTCCTCAACGGGCGTCTCGATACTGACGGAGTACTTGCCCTGGCTGAAGTATTGCTCGGTCAGCGCCTGCTTTACCTCTTCGAGCACAGACTGATCGAAAACGCGGCCGCGAGCGAGGCCGACCTCACGCATCGATGCCTCTAGTGCCTCGGTCTCGATGACCTCGTTCCCCTCGATCGTGAAATCCTCTATCGACGGCCGCTCGAGCACCGCAATGACGAGGGTGTCACCATCCCTGCGAAACTCGACGTCGCGGAAAAATCCTGTGGAGTAGACCGCGCGTATTGCTTCTTGGACACGCTGAGGCGTGATCGTGTCACCGATGTTGATCGGTAGATAGTTATAGACAGTGCCTTCGGAGATCCGCTGAGCCCCGATGACGCTGAAGTTGCGCACGACCCATGAATCGCTCGTCTGAGCATTGGCGCACAGGCAGGCTGCTGCCGCAACCCAACCTACGAACTGACGTTGCCAACTCAATCGCCTCATCGCGTTAACCGAATATCCTCGACAGGTCATTGTAAAACGCAAAGCTCATGAGCACGATCAAGAACAAGACGCCGATCTGTTGGCCGAAGGCCATCGCTCGCTCTGAGAGCGGCGACCCTTTCACGACCTCCATGAGCTGATAGAGGATTTGGCCGCCATCGAGCAGCGGGATCGGCAGAAGATTCAAGATACCGAGACTCACGCTGACAACCGCAAGGAAGCTCAAAAACGCCCCGAACCCAGCCTGAGCGCTATCCCCAGCGTAAGCAGCAATATTGATCGGCCCGCTCAAGTTTCGTACCGAAACGTCCCCGACGACCATGCGCGCGAGCATACGTACGGTAAGCGCACTAATCTCCCAAGTCTTGGCGACCCCGCGCGGCAGCGCCTCGAAGAGACCAAAGCGCTGTGTCGTCTGAGCACCGAGCGCGATCTCGCGTGCGAGAGCCAGGTCAACGACCATGCCAGCACGGCCGATGATTTCGCCGTCGGCGTCGGTAACCGCTTCGATGACCAGAGGCAGGTCCACCTCGCGGCCATCTCGCACAACAGTCACAGCGACAGCCTGATCGGGGCGCGCACGAACATAGTCTACCCACGCCGACCAGCTCTGCATGGCTTGCCCATCGACGCGAACGACCTGATCGCCGACCTCAAAGCCCGCGTCCGCAGCGGCACCGCCCGATGTGAGTTCACCGACGGCGGCCGGCAGCACGGGGCCGGGTTGAAATCCGAGTCCATTGAACAGCGCGCCGGGTTCCGTCAACTCAGCTTCACGGCCCCGGACATCGATATCGACGAGCCGCGATCCTCCGTTAGCACCGCGAACCGTCAGATCGATGACGCCGTCGGCAAGCAGCTCGTCGACGATCGCAAGGGCCGCCGTCTCGAGCGTTGGCGTATCGCGGTCGCCCACGCGCAAAATCTGATCGTCGACGCGCAGCCCCGCAAGCGCAGCCGGCGATTCATCGTCGATTGTCCCGACGATCGCCAACGTGCCCGGAACGCCGGCAACGAACATGAGCCAGTAGGCCACGATGGCAAAAATGAAATTAAAGCCGGGTCCTGCCAACAGGACGGCAATACGCTGCCAGACCGGTCGCCGGTTGAATGCGCGGTCGCGATCTTCGGCCGGGACGGGTCCTTCCCGCTCGTCGAGCAACTTGACGTAGCCGCCGAGCGGGATGCTCGACAACCAATACTCCGTGGCGTCCGACGCCTCCGGTTCGGCGCTCGCTGGCAACCGTCGCGCAGACAGAGGTGAGGCCTTTTCACCCGGCTCGCGGCCGCGCCAACGCAACAGCGGGCGCCCGAAGCCAACGGAGAAACGGATGACTTTGAAACCCAGACGCCGGGCGACCCAAAAATGCCCGAACTCGTGCACGGAAACGAGCACGCCAATAGCAACGATGAATGCGGCGATCGACAGTAGGATATCGATCATTTCATCAGCCCCTGCGTGACTGAGTAGATTCGGCCAGCCCCTCGACGGTAGCTACCCATCGACGTTCGGTCATGCTTTGCGATATTCGATCTAACATATTGAATATTCTATA
>JAOTTJ010000059.1 GCA_029864465.1 Gammaproteobacteria bacterium
GAGTCGGGTCGATACCGAAGCCGGCAAAAGTTCCCGGTGCCGCATTGAGTAGCGCGCTCGTGCTGTTCACGAAGCGGCCCTGCTCGGGCTGACGTTGCAGCTCGGAGACCGTGTTGGTCTCGGTGTTGCGCTGCAGGTATCGGCCGTCGGCAACCAGGGCAAAGGCACCTACTCGCACGATGTCCTCGACACTGATCTCGCCCTGCGTCGTAACGAGCTCGTAGTTCGGAATTCGCTTGACCTTGCCGAGCTCAGTCGCTTCGCGTTGCAGCTCGAACCAGAGTCGCTCGATCTCTTCGATCGAGGCGAGTTGGCTGCTCGAGCCCATCTTGGCGGCCAAATCCGTCAGGAATTGCTCGCGATCGGGATACTCGACGTTCGTGAACGAGTTCTGGAACTGCGCCCGCGCGTCACCTGCGACCTGCTGCAACACACCGAAAAGCTCACGCAAGGACCCGAGACGGGTATCGAGCTGCACCTGAACGTCGGCGATCAGGAGCTCATTCTCTTCGAAGCTCGTCTCGAGCGCCTCACTGCGCTGCTCCTCGCTGATCCGCTGATTGATAGCGTTCTGGAGGGTCTGTTGTTGCTGAGCCTGCGCCTGGCGGAACTGCTGCAGACGCTGCTGCTCCGCCTGATTATCCCTCGCACTGCCCTGCTCCACGCGCTGTAAGAGCTCGTCGAGGCTCATGGCCTCATTCTCCTGCGCCTGAACGCCGCCCATCGCGACGAGCATTGCCAGCATCGTGGCTGGCAGAATCCTAAAGTGCTTCATTAGCCTTCCTCCGGCGCGGCGATCGGTAACAGCAACAGATCGGGTCCGACCTGGTTGCGCGCAAGCCTCAAGCCCTGGCGAATCGAGTTACGGAACTCATTGCCGACGGGGACGAAATTCCTCGCTGCCTGGTCCCAGGCACCGGAGTTCTGGCCATCGGGTGTCTGGTAGAGCAACGCGACCCGGCCAATACGCAGAAAATCGACCTCACGAGCATTGCCGTCCAGTTCGAGCACCCCTGTATAAGCCTCGATTGTCCGACCGTACTCGTTCTCGATCTGCCAGGCTTCCATGACCACGCGGAATTTCTCCGCGGCCGTCACATCGGATCGCTCGAGCAGAGCGAGCAGATTGTCGACGCGATCCGTCCGCTCTTCCTCTAGAAACGGCATGTCCAGCGCGACGAACCGCTCCAGACCTTCGATCATGCGCGTCAGCAGCGGCAGAATCTGGCGCTCGATAACCGTTACGCTATCAATCGAGGTGCGTAGGTTGTCCAGCTCCCGATTCTGGTCTGCGATCTGCCTGTCGAGCAGAGTGTTGTAAACCAGGAGGCCATCGACCTCCTTCATTACCGAGCGATATTCCTCGGTAAGGTCCCGCGTCTCCTCCACCACCTCGTCGATGGCATCTTGGGCGACTTGCGCCTGTTGGATTCGACGTTCTTCGGCCGCGACGATCTGATCCACGGCCTGGCCGGCGACCATTTCCGCAGTGAAAATCGCGCCGAGCGTGCCAATCAGAAGCACCACGTTACGTTTCGCTATCATGCCTACTCCTCAAAACTCCTGGAGATCAATACTCAAATACTAGTTAGCGTCAGCAGGCTGAAGTGCCAGCGTTGGTCACTGTGTTCAATCAAGACTCCGCCCTTCAGCACACACGAACTAACTGCAGATTCATTTGTCTGAATCTTGCACGAGGTTCTCTACTGGTTATCCCAGACTTGCGATTGTCCCCCGAGTTCCTTCTTCTAGGTCAATCAAATTTTTATCGCTTCCTGCGCACACGCTAGGTGACGCAATAAGCTCGACCATCCCCATAGGCACCGGGTGCCCGATCGGAAGGATAGCGCAAAATCGGCGACGGGTGCTACTCGTAGTTAGTGAGCCCTGATTACACGGTGCCGACACCCAAGGTCTGCTTCCGGCATCGCGGGATACAGAGCACCCCTGCCGCGATGCCAGAGATGGCTTACGTCAAATCAGCCGCTTACGCACGGCTCGCCGGGATTTTTGTAGATTCGCCCTAATTCGTTGACATGGCTCGGCTTTTTCTCCATCATCCGCGCACTGTAAGGAACGTGACTGAGATGTTTAGGAACCACCGAGCCCTGCTCCTCGTCGACGTGCTGCTTAGCAACGGCAGGTGCGGGCGCGCGGGTTGACGACAACGAACCAACAAAACCCCGCACCCGAAAGGCTGCGGGGTTTTTTTTTGAGCGATCGATATGCGGTCGAGACGAGTTTGAGAATAAATGACTAGGGAGGCGAAGTGAGATGAAACTGTTTGTCGAGGCGGATGTTCAGCCAGAGGTGCTCGCGGGTGAGCGGATCGCGGTTTTAGGGTACGGCAGCCAGGGCCGCGCGCATGCCATGAATCTTCGGGATTCGGGCTTTGATGTCGTGATCGGACTGCGTCCGGGCGGCAAGACGACGGCGAAGGCGGAGAACGACGGCTTTCAGGTGCTGCCGCCGGATCAAGCCGTAGACGGCGCAGGCCTCATCGCCTTCTTGGCGCCCGATATGGTCCAGGCGAGCCTGTACGAAGCGATCGAATCGAAGCTGAAAGCAAACGCGACGCTGCTGTTCGCGCACGGATTCAATATCCATTACGGGCGAATCGAACCGCGTGACGACCTCGATGTCGTGCTCATCGCTCCGAAGGGACCCGGCGATCTCGTGCGTCGCCAATATGAAGCTGGCCGTGGGGTTCCCTGTCTCATGGCGGTTGCGCAAGACGTAACAGGCAACGCAAAGGCACGCGCCCTGGCCTACGCTCACGGCATCGGCGGAACTCGCGGGGGCGTACTCGAGACGACGTTTGGCGAGGAGACCGAGACGGATCTGTTCGGCGAACAGGCGGTGCTTTGCGGTGGACTCTCCGAGCTCATCGTGCGCGGATTTCAAACGCTCGTCGACGCCGGTTATCAGCCCGAAGTCGCGTACTTCGAATGTATGCATGAGGTAAAGCTCATCGTCGATCTGCTGCACGAGGGCGGACTGGCGAAGATGCACGAGTTTGTCAGCGAGACCGCGAAATACGGTGACCTGACGCAGGGCCCCCGCGTCGTGGACGAGCACACCGGGGAGCGCATGAAGCAGGTGCTCAAGGAAATTCAGGACGGTACGTTCGCGAACAACTGGGTAGCGGAATACGAGTCCGGCTTACCCGAGTACACCCGCCTCATGGAGGAAGACCTCAGGAGCCAGATCGAAACAGTCGGCAAGGAACTGCGCGGCCGGATGGCCTGGCTACGGGAGTGATGATTTTTGTTGGCAGCTAGATCTGCCGTTTTCGATAAGAGGAGATAGACCCATGAACGCAGCGAACGACAATCGAGTCGTTATATTCGACACGACATTGAGAGATGGCGAGCAGGCCCCCGGCTGCAGCATGACGCTCAATGAGAAGCTCCGTGTCGCCGCTGCGCTCCGGGATCTCCGCGTCGACGTCATCGAGGCCGGTTTTCCAGCTGCATCACCGGGTGATTTCGACGCCGTGCGGGAGATTGCCCAGACGATCGAAGGTCCGTCGATCTGCGGCCTGGCGCGCTGCAACCCGAAGGACATTCGCCGCGCTTGGGACGCCCTCAAAGACGCCGAGTGCCCGCGTATCCACGTGTTCGTCGCCACGAGCGAGATCCATCGCGAGCACAAGCTGCAGATGGCGAAGGATGAGATCATCCGCACAGCCGTCGAAGGCGTGCAGCTTGCACGTGAGCTCTGCGACGACGTCGAGTTCTCTCCGGAGGACGCCTCGAGAACGGAGCTCGAGTACCTGGGCGAAGTCGTCGAGGCCGCAATTCGCGCTGGCGCTACGACCGTGAACATTCCGGATACCGTCGGCTATACGGTACCCGGGGAGTTCTACGAGCTGTTCAGCTACCTGAAACAGAACGTCACCGGAATCGACACGATTCGCTTGAGCGTGCATTGCCACGATGATCTGGGCATGGCAGTCGCCAACAGCCTGGCCGCCGTGCAAGCCGGTGCGCGGCAGATCGAGTGCACGATCAACGGCATCGGTGAACGTGCAGGTAATTGCTCGCTCGAGGAAGTCGTCATGGCGATCAAGACGCGAGAAAATTTCTTTGGCGTCGAGACTGGTATCGACACAAAGCGCCTCTACCCGACCAGCCGAATCGTATCGACTGTCACAGGAATGCATACGCCGCGTAACAAGGCAATCGTTGGTGACAACGCCTTCGCTCACGAGGCCGGCATTCATCAGCACGGTATGATTCAGAACCGAGCGACATACGAGATCATGCGACCGGAGGATGTCGGCTTGTCACGGTCGAATCTCGTACTAGGTAAGCACAGCGGACGCCACGCGTTTCGCCAGCGTGTCGAGCAACTGGGGTTCCAGCTCGATGATGTCGAGCTCAACCGCTGTTTCGATGAGTTCAAGGCGTTAGCGGATCGAAAGAAGGACATGTACGACCGCGATGTCGAGGCGATCATCATGAACGCTGATAGCGGTAAGGCCGGTCCCTGGACCATCGATGAGCTGCATATCACGGCCGGAACAGGAACCGTCGCAGCCGCAGCTCTGCTGCTGAGGCATACGGATGGCCGCGAAGTTCGGGAAGCCGCCGAAGGTGATGGCCCGGTCGCGGCGGCGTTTAGGGCACTCGAACAGGCCACTGGTATCGATCTCGAGCTCACGAACTTCGAGGTGCACGGCGTTACCGTCGGCGACGACGCCCAAGGTGAGGTTACCGTGACCGTCGAATATAATGGGCAGAGCTTCCGCGGACATGCCCTGAGCACCGACATCGTCGAATCGGCGGCGATTGCGTATCTCGAGGTCATGAACCGGATCAGCCGCCGCGAGAACGCTGAGGCGCTCAGCGATACCGCGGGGACGGCCGCCACCGGCACACCATAATTAATAAAGGATCAGTCGGAATGCCTTTAAAAACCAGCAAGCTCATCTGGCACGATGGATCGCTCGTGCCCTGGGAACAAGCGACCGTGCACGTCTTGACGCACGCGCTGCACTACGGCTCGTCGGTGTTCGAGGGCATTCGAGTTTACAAAGGGAACGAGGGCTTGGTCGGCTTGAGGCTCACGGATCATATTCGGCGCATGTTCAACTCGGCGAAGATCTACTTCCTTTCGATTCCGTACTCAGTGGATGAGCTCGTCGCGGGCTGTAAGGACGTCGTGCTCGAGAACGCACTGTTCGACGGCGCGTACGTCCGTCCAGTCGCCTATCGCGGCTACGGTGAGATGGGCGTCGCCGGCGATCCCGACGAACCGGCTCGCTGCTCGATTGCGGCGTGGGAGTGGGGATCCTATCTCGGCGAACATGGCCTCGAGCGCGGCGTGGATGTCTGTATCTCCTCTTGGCAGCGTGTTGCACCGAATACCCTGCCGACGATGGCCAAAGCCGGCGGCAACTACCTCTCGAGCGCGCTCGTGACACTCGAGGCGCGGCGGCTCGGTTTTGCCGAAGGCATCGCCTTGAACAGCGAGGGATATGTCAGCGAAGGTGCAGGTGAGAACCTGTTCCTCGTGCAGGACGGCACACTCTATACGCCGCCCATATCCGCATCGATCTTGGCCGGGCTGACGCGCGACATGGTCATCAAGCTTGCTGGCTCACTCGGCCTGACAGTTCGCGAGCAGAATATCCCGCGTGAGATGCTGTATATCGCGGATGAAGTCTTCCTGACCGGCACGGCCGCGGAAATTACGCCCGTGCGCTCCGTCGACCGTAACCCAGTTGGCAGCGGCTCCCGTGGCCCGCTCACGCAGCAGCTGCAGGAACGCTTCTTCGGGCTCTTCGACGGATCGACGCCGGATCAATGGGGATGGCTCGAACTCATCGAGCCTGCCAGTTCGGCCGACCTCGGCCAACCGGCCGCCCTGTAACGTAAGCGACACCATGAAATACGCTCTTGCGACCGCCACGATGGCGTGCCGGTCGAATTGAGCTGAGGACCGACAGCAAATGAAATCCTTGTTCGATAAGTTGTGGGACGCGCACGTCGTCGTGCAGCAAACTGCCGATAAGCCGGCGATCCTTTACATCGACCTTCACCTCGTTCATGAGGTCACGTCTCCGCAGGCATTCGACGTCCTCCGTGAAAGGGGGCTAACGGTCAGACGACCCGACCGGACGCTCGCGACGATGGATCACTCGATCCCGACCGTGCCTATCAGCTCATTGAGCGAGCTCGATGTCGTCAGCGAGACGGCTGCCGCATACCAAATCCGGCAAGTCATGAAGAATTGCAGCGACTTCGGGATAGAACTCAAGGACTTCACGAGCCCGGATCGCGGGATCGTCCATGTCATCGGGCCGGAGCTCGGTGCGACGCAGCCGGGAAAAACCATCGTCTGCGGTGACTCGCACACGAGCACGCATGGCGCCTTCGGTGCACTGGCGTTCGGCATCGGCACGACCGAGGTTGCCCACGTCCTCGCCACTCAGTGCATGCTGCAGCGAAAGCCCAAATCCTTCGCGATCAATCTGAACGGCACGCTGCAACGCGGCGTGTCCGCGAAAGACATCGTCTTGCGCATCATCGGCGAGATCGGTGTCGCCGGCGGAACCGGATACGCCGTGGAATACCGTGGCTCGGCCATAGGCGCGCTGTCTATGGACGAGCGGATGACGATCTGCAATATGTCGATCGAAGCCGGCGCCCGTGCCGGCATGATGGCGCCGGACGACACGACCTTCGAATATCTCGCCGGGCGTGAGATGGCGCCGAAGGGTGCGGCATGGGATGCGGCAGTCGCGCGTTGGCGTGAGCTTCCCGGCGATCCCGATGCCGCATTCGATCGAGAGATCAACCTCGACGTCTCGGTGATGAAGCCGATGGTGACGTTTGGCACGAACCCGGGCATGGTCGTAGCGATCGACGAGCCCATACCGGCCCCATCAGGCAATGACAAGGCTTTCGCGAAGGCGTTGGAATACATGCAGGTCGAACCCGGCCAGCGACTCGCAGGCACGCCCGTCGATGTCGTATTCATAGGCAGCTGCACGAACGCTCGCCTCAGCGACCTCGAAGCGGCCGCGAGTATCGTCAAGGGCCGCCAAGTGGCCGACAATGTCAGGATGCTCGTTGTGCCCGGCTCGCAACGCATCAAGAACGAGGCCGAGGCAATGGGGCTCGACGATATCTTCAAGGCCGCCGGCGCCGAATGGCGCGAGCCTGGATGTTCGATGTGTATCGCGATGAACGGCGATACGGTTGCCGCGGGGCGACTCGCCGTCAGCACGAGCAACCGAAACTTCGAAGGACGCCAGGGCAGCGGCGCACGCACCGTGCTCGCCAGCCCTCTAACGGCCGCAGCTTCGGCAATCAGCGGTACGGTAGCCGACCCAAGACAACTGGTGGATTAACCCCATGGAACCTATCAAGAGCATTACTTCCAAGACGGTCGTCATTCCTCTAGACGACATCGATACCGACCAGATCATCCCGGCGCGTTTCCTGACGACGACGACTCGAGAAGGTCTAGGCGAACATCTATTCACAGACTGGCGCTACACGAAGGACGGCACACCGAATCCAGACTTCGTGCTCAACGCACCAGAAGCACAGGACGCGCAGATTCTGGTTGCGGGGCGTAATTTCGGTTGCGGCTCGTCTCGAGAGCACGCGCCATGGGCGCTGCTGGATTTCGGCTTGCGCGTCGCAATTAGCACCGAGATCGCCGACATCTTCTTCAACAACGCCTTGAAGAACGGCTTCATACCCGTCGTCGTGGACGCTGACACGCACGCGTGGCTGCTCGAGAATCCCGGGGTCGAGATCACGGTCGACCTAGAAAGCTCGACCGTGATCGTGCCCGGCCGCGACCCCGTGCCGTTCTCGGTCGACAGCTTTGCCAAATATTGCCTGCTCAACGGGCTCGATCAGATGGGCTTTCTGACCCAGCACGCCGACGACATCGCGGCCTTCGAGGCCCGAGCCGAGTGAATCGGTCTGTCACGATCTTGCCCGGCGACGGGATCGGGCCGGAGGTCGCTGCTCAAGCCGCACGGGCGTTGAGCGCAGCTGCAGGCCGCTTCAACGTCGAGATCGATCTGTCGAGCGCGTTGATCGGCGGCGCCGCAATCGACGCGGAGAACGCACCGCTGCCCGAGAGGACACTCGCGCTGTGCGAGAAGGCCGACGCGATATTTCTCGGCGCCGTCGGCGGCCCTCAATGGGCGAATGTACCGGTCGATCTGAGACCCGAGCAGGGCCTGCTCGATTTGCGCCGCGCACTCGGGCTGTTTGCGAACCTCCGCCCCGCAGTGACATACCCCGAGCTTGCCGAGGCGTCGCCGCTGCGCCCAGAGAAGCTCTCGGGCGTCGACATCATCATCGTTCGCGAGCTCACGGGCGGTATCTACTTCGGCAAACGTGGGCGCACACCGACGGCCGCGTTCGACACCTGCGAATACACCGTTACCGAGATCGAACGCGTCTGCCGTGTTGCCGGGCGCCTCGCGCAATCGCGCCGCGGCAAAGTCACGTCCGTGGATAAAGCCAACGTGCTCGATACGTCGCGGCTATGGCGCGAGACGGCCACGCGCGTATTCGCCGATGAGTTCCCCGAGATAGAACTCGAGCATCTCTACGTCGACGCGGCTGCCATGCATCTGCTCGCCCGCCCTGCGGATTTCGACATCATGGTGATGGACAATATGTTCGGCGACATCCTGACGGATGAAGCATCGATGCTGGCAGGCTCCCTTGGACTGCTTCCTTCGGCCTCTATTGGCGAGAATACGCTCGGCCTCTACGAGCCGATCCACGGATCGGCGCCGGACATTGCCGGTGAGGATAAGGCGAACCCGATCGGCGCGATTCTCAGTATGGCCATGATGCTGCGCTACTCGCTCGAACTGGCTGAAGCCGCCGATCTCATCGATACAGCCGTGCATGCGTGCCTAAAATCCGGCCTTCGAACTGCAGATCTCGGCGCGGACGCGGGCACGCGAGTCCTTGGGACGACCGCGTTCGGCGATGCTGTCCTCGCCGAAATCGATTCCGCGACCTAAGCACCCTCCCCGTTCGATACAGATCTTGACCTGCCGCTCAACGCTGTAGTAATGTGCTAACGCATTAATACATTAGAACAGTCCAGAGCCATGAAGAACCACAAACGGTCCTCACGGAGTGACGCGGCGCGCGCGCAAAAGCGCTTGTTCAGCGCGATCCTGAGTCTGAAGAACGAACGCGAGTGTGAGGAATTCTTCACGGATCTCTGCACACCCTCCGAGCTCGAGGCGATCATCGACCGTTGGGCCGTCGTCGGCTACCTCAACGAAGGCTTGCCGTATCGCAAGATCCACGAGCTCACGGGGGTCTCAGTGACGACAATCGGGCGCGTCGCCCGCTTTCTGACCGCCGGCCATGGTGGTTACAGCACAGCGTTGAAACGGCTCAGCGCCCGATAGGACGAAAACATGACAACGCAGCAACAACAGAACCGTATCAAGATTGCGGTGCAGAAATCCGGGCGCCTGACCGAGCACTCGATGGACCTGCTCGTGCGCTGCGGCCTGACCTATTCCAGAGGTCGGGATCAGCTGATCTGCTATGGCGAGAACATGCCCGTCGATGTCCTGCTCGTTCGCGACGACGATATCCCCGGACTCGTTCAGGAGGACATCTGCGATCTCGGCATCGTCGGCGGCAATATCGCCGAGGAAGTTCGACTCGACCTCGAAACCAAAGGTGAAACAGAGCTGTTCCAGAAGGTCTACGAGCTCGATTACGGTCACTGTCGGCTGTCGTTCGGTCTGCCTGAGGGCTCGAGCTTCGATGGGCCGCAGTCACTCAATGGCAAGCGCATCGCGACGAGCTACCCGAATATCGTCAGTGACTATTTGCGCCGCAATAACGTGACGGCTTCCGTCGTGGAGTTTTCCGGTGCGGTCGAGATTGCGCCGAGCCTGGGCAAGTCGGATCTCATCTGCGATCTCGTTTCGAGCGGCGCAACGCTACGCGCACATCACTTGTTCGAGGCCGAAACGATTCTCGAGAGCAAGGCCGTCCTCATTCAGACGCCGAAGGGCGTCCCTGAGGAAAAGGCCGATTGGATTCGCCGGCTACTGCAACGAGTCCAGGGCGTGCTCCAGGTCAGGGAAAGCAAATACATCATGCTGCATGCGCCGCGCTCGGCACTAAAGAAAATTCGTGCGCTCTTACCCGGCAGCGAGGCACCGACGATCATGCCGCTCGAAGGCCGCGACGACAAAGTCGCGCTTCACGCCGTCTGCCGCGAGAACGTTTTCTGGGAAACGCTCGAGCAACTCAAGGAAGCCGGCGCGAGCTCGATGCTCGTGCTGCCCGTCGAAAAGATGCTCGACTGAAGGCAATGAAACAGTACGTCTGGAATCAGCTTTCCGCACGCGAGCAGGCTGCCCTGCTCGAACGTCCGGCGCTGCGCGAGGATGCCGCGTTGCAGGCGCGTGTCGCCGAGATCATCGCGCGCGTGCGCGCCGACGGTGACCGCGCCGTATTCGAGCTTACCGAGGAGATTGACGGTGTGCGACTCGACACACTCAAAGCCACGCCAGAGGAGTTCGACGCTGCTGAGACTGCGCTAGATGAGGACCAGAAGAACGCGATCGCTACTGCGCAGACGAATATCCGGCGTTTTCACGAAGCGCAGCTGACGGGACCGATTGCCGTGGAGACCGCGCCAGGCGTGCTCTGCGAGCGCCTGACACGGCCCATCACGAATGTCGGGCTCTACGTGCCCGCTGGCAGCGCCCCGCTGCCGTCGACGGCCCTGATGCTGGCCGTGCCAGCTGCGATCGCCGGGTGCAGCACGCGTGTCCTTTGCAGCCCGCCACAAGCGGACGGCCGCATCAATTCCGCTGTGCTCTATGTCGCGCGACTTTGCGGTCTCGAGGACGTTTACAAGATTGGCGGCGCCCAGGCAATCGCCGCGATGGCCTACGGCACTGCAAGCGTCCCCAAGGTGGACAAGCTCTTCGGGCCGGGCAATACCTGGGTGACGGCGGCCAAGACACAGGCCGCGCAAGATCCGTCGGGCGCTGCCAAGGATATGCCGGCTGGCCCTTCCGAAGTGCTCGTCATCGCCGACGAGAGCGCCGATCCGCAGTTCGTCGCCGCGGACCTGCTGTCACAAGCGGAGCACGGGCCAGATTCGCAGTCGGTGCTGATCAGCACCAGTGCGGCGTTGGCCGCTGCGGCGCTCGAAGCAGTTACGGCTCAACAGGCCCGCCTGAGCCGCCGCGAGATCATTGCGGAGTCGCTCGCACACTCGTTTGCGCTCGTCGTAGACGATCTCGAGACGGCCATCGACGTATCCAACCGTTACGCGCCCGAGCACCTCATTCTGCAGATCGAGAACGCCCGAACGTGGGTAGAGCGCATTCAGGCGGCGGGCTCGGTGTTTCTCGGTCCGTGGACGCCCGAATCCGTCGGCGATTACTGCAGCGGCACGAACCACGTCCTACCGACCTACGGTTTCGCTCGTTCGTACTCGAGCCTCGGCGTCAACGATTTCCTGCGCTCGATGACGATACAGGAGCTCAGCGCATCGGGAATCGAGGCGATCGGCCCGACCGCCTGCACGCTCGCCGACATGGAGGGCCTCGACGCACACGCTCACGCCGTGACGCTGCGGCTCGAGAAAGCACGAGGTACCGCACAATGAGCAGTGTCCTGGATCTGGCACGCCCCGAGCTGCGCCAACTCACGCCCTACGTGCCAGGCGACTTCGCCGCGGACACACTGCGCCTGAATGCAAACGAGTCGCCGTGGCGCGCGCCTGGCGATGACACGGAACGCGGCCTCAACCGCTATCCGCCGCCACGACCCGACGTGCTGACCGAGCAACTCAGCGCCTACTACGGCGTGCCGCAGTCTGAGATTCTCCTAACGCGCGGCAGCAGCGAAGCCATCGACGTGTTGATTCGGACGTTTTGCGCCGCCGGACGGGACAGCGTCGTCATCTGCCCGCCAACGTTCGATATGTATCGCCTCTACGCCGAAATCCAGGGTGCGCGCATCCTGCGCGTTCCTCTGCAGCGCAGTGACGATCTCGGCAAGGACTTCTCGCTCGACGTGGACGGCATAATGGCCTGTATCGACCAGGGCGCGAAGCTCGTTTTCATCTGTTCCCCGAACAATCCGACGGGCAGCTCGATCGCTTCAGCCGACATCGCGCGCGTCTGCGAAGCATCGACCGGCCGCGCCGTCGTCGTCATCGACGAAGCGTATCTGGAATTCTCCAGCCAGCCTAGCGCACGACCTTTGCAACAACGGTTCGAGCATGTCGTCCTGCTGCGCACGCTATCGAAGTTCGTCTCCTTGGCCGGTGTACGCTGCGGTGCTGTCATTGCCTCGGCGCCCGTCATCGAGTTGCTCGGGCGAGTTCTGCCGCCCTACACGTTCCCGACGCCTTCGATCGAGCTCGTGAGTCGGGCGCTCGGCGAGGCCTCGTTGACCGTTGCCGAGGAACGTGTCCAGACTTTGCGCCGCGAACGCGACCGGCTCGAGGCTGCACTGGGCGGCCTACCCCAGGTCGAGAAGCTCTGGCCGAGCGACGCCAATTTCGTGTTTCTCAAGGTTCGCGATAGCGAGCGCTTCGTTTCACGCGCCCGCAGTGCCGGGATACTCTTGCGCGTCTTCGCGAACGACCCGAGTCTCGCCGACTGCGTTCGAATAACCGTCGGTCGACCCGAAGATAACGACCGGCTCCTCGCAGCCGTCACAACCTGAGGGAGTTCGACAGTGGCAGCAAAAGTACTGTTTCTCGATCGTGACGGCACACTCATAGAGGAACCCGCGGACGAGCAGGTCGACACGTTGGAGAAAGTACGGCTCGTGCCCGGCGTGATACCCGCCCTGCTGGAGCTGAAATCTGCCGGGTATGAATTCGTGATCGTCAGCAATCAGGACGGCCTCGATACGGATGCGTTTCCGCGCGAGGACTTCGAGCTTGTTCGCGAGCACATGCTTGCGCTGTTTGCCTCGCAAGGCATCGTCTTTGCCGATGAATTTTACTGCCCACACACCGATGCCGACCGTTGCGAGTGCCGCAAGCCACGAGCCGGCCTGTTGACGAAATACCTCGCGACAACGGAGCTCGAGCCGACTGCTTCAGCCGTCGTGGGCGACCGCGATACCGATCTGCAACTGGCGCAGAACCTCGGTCTTCGCGGATTCAAGCTCGGCGACGGCGTTTCCTGGCCGGACATTGCGCATGCGCTCGGGCGCCAACCGCGCCAGGCACGCGTCGATCGACGCACGAATGAAACATCGATTCGAGCGGAGGTCGACCTTGATCGAACCCAGACGCCGGAAATCTCGACGGGCATCGGCTTTTTCGATCACATGCTCGAGCAGCTCGGCAAACACGGCGGGTTTGCTCTTCGTGTGACCTGTACAGGAGATCTACAGGTCGACGAGCACCACACAGTCGAGGACGTCGCACTCACGCTCGGCGACGCACTG
>JAOTTJ010000060.1 GCA_029864465.1 Gammaproteobacteria bacterium
TTCATTGACGTGGAGCGGTTACCGCTGTCGGCAGAACTCTTGAGTGTGTTTCCGCCGAACGTTGCTGAGGCCTACGCACTCAGCGGTGGCGATGATTACGAGTTGTGTTTTACGGCCGCGCCCGCGCAGGCTCAGTCCGTCGAGGCCGCGCTCGACGCTGTCGGCTGTCCGGCACGCAAGATTGGCCAACTTGTTGCGGGTACCGGCGTCGAGTGCCGACGGGACGGGGAGTCTTTCGAGCCGCCGTCCGCAGGTTACCTGCATTTCTGACGATGGCTGGCGTGCGCCCGACTCCCGCGACCCTCAAGGACCCCGTGCAGCTACTTGCTCTCGGGTTCGGCACGGGTCTCGCGCCGGTTGCGCCGGGAACGGCCGGGACGCTGCTAGCGGTGCTACCGGCTTGGCTTACGGCGGATTGGCCGTGGCTTGTCCGGGTGGGCATCGTCGTGACCACATTCGCGGCGGGAATCTGGATCTGCGGTGAGTCGGCGCGGCGGCTCCAGGTTCATGATCACGCTGCGATCGTCTGGGATGAGATCGTCGGGTATCTCGCGGTGTGTCTCGTCGTTCCAGCCGGCATCTTCTGGTTCGCCGCCGCGTTCGCGCTGTTCCGCCTGTTTGACATCGTCAAGCCCTGGCCGATACGCGATCTAGATCACAGTTTGGGCGGAGGTATCGGCATTATGCTTGATGACCTGGTTGCCGCCGGCTATGGGGCGGCTTGTCTATTGTTTTATCAGTACTTTTTTCCGTGATGCGGCATGCTGCAAGTTAGATCTCAAGGCGACTCGAGTCCATCGAGCGGTGGCGTGCCGGAGCGCATCGGCAAGTACGTAATTATCAAAGAGGTCGGGCAGGGCAGCACTGGTCGGGTGTTCTTGTCGCACGACCCCTACTACGGTCGTGACGTAGCCATCAAAGTCTACAACCTCGAGAGCGAGGAGGACGAGCAGAAGGCAAGCGTCACACGCAAGATGTTCTTCAACGAGGCCCAGATGGTGGGCCGGCTCCAACATCCGAACATCGTGCCGATCTATGATGCCGGTGAGGAAGATGGCAAGTACTACGTCGTCACCGAGCATATCCATGGTGCGCGAACGCTCGCGGCCTATACGAAGCCCGACAACCTGCTACGAATCGACGACGTCGTCGAGATCATCTACAAATGCTCGAAGGCGCTCTACTACGCCCATAACCGCGGCGTGGTTCATCGCGATATCAAGCCTAACAACATCATGCTCACGAACGACAACGACGTTCGGATCATCGATTTCGGTATCGCGATCGTGTCTGATTCGGACGTCTCGAGAATCGAGGGCATCGCAGGTTCGCCGAGCTACATGTCGCCCGAACAGGTTCAATCTGCAGAGATCACTGCTCAGTCGGATATCTACTCGCTCGGCGCCGTGATGTACGAGTTACTGACAGGCTTTCGCCCATTTCGCGCCAACAATCTCAGCAAGCTGCTGCACCAGATCGTCTTCGCGACGCCGCCGCCGCTACATTCTTTGCGTGAGGAGATTTCCGAGGACCTAGAGAAAGTCGTCGCGAGGTCGCTGCAGAAAGAGCCCGAAAAGCGCTTTCCCAGCGCATCGGAGTTCGCAGCTGCGCTGACGCGCGTTTATCAAGATCTGCGAAACCAGTACTTACAGATCGATCGTAAGGAACAGTTCGACCTGCTGCGCAAACTGCGGTTCTTCCACGATTTCTCGCACGAAGAGATTCATGAAGTTCTGCGCGCGAGCGATTGGCGTGATTATCAGGATGGGCAGCCGATTATTCGCGAAGGAGAGATGGACGATCGTTTCTACATCATCGTCGGCGGCGAGGTTGGCGTGGAGTCCGGTCGGCGCAAGATTGGCGCTCTCGGTGAGGGCGAGTGCTTCGGTGAGACGAGTTATGTCGACGGCGCGCGGCGTACGGCGTCGATCGTGGCCAGTGGTGACGTTACGCTAATGCGAGTGAGCTCGAGTCTGCTCGAGCAGGCCTCGTCTTCATGCCAGTTACGCTTCAATAAAGTCTTTCTTCGAACTCTGATTCACCGTCTGCAGGCGCCGCACCCCGCCACGACCTAGCGAACGCTTTGTCTATTTGCCGCCTTCCGGCTCAAACGGTTCCGGCTCGGCCTGCTCTGTTTTCTTGAGCAGGATCTCGACCTTTTGCTCGGCGTCCTTGAGGATCGTCTGACACGATCGCGTGAGCTTGATGCCGCGCTCGAATTGCGCGAGCGCTTCTTCCAGCGGCAAGTCACCGGCTTCGAGACGCTCGACCAGCGCCTCGAGCTCCTTGAGAGACTCCTCGAGACCGCCTACGCTCGGTTTTTGCTTCTTTGGCATGGTCCCACCTGCTGCGACGACGGGCGCCAAGGTACACAGCGACCGCGAACCGGTCAATCGGTGCTCGACCGGCCGCAGCGTCACGTTGACAGGGGGCCAGGGCTACAATACAGTGCGCGGAAAGATTTAGACTGAGTCTAAATGAGAGTCGGGTGCAATAGCGCCCAGCTATCGTCTAGTTCATTTTTCTAGAACGTTTGTCGAGACAGGAGGGCAGCATGGATCTCAAGGGCAGCAAAACCGAACAAAACTTAAAAGATGCGTTTGCAGGCGAATCACAGGCAAACCGGCGCTATCTCTATTTTGCGTCGAAGGCCGATGTAGAAGGCTACAACGACGTCGCGTCGGTGTTTCGTTCGACCGCCGAGGGTGAGACCGGTCACGCGCATGGGCATCTAGAGTATCTCGAGGTCGTCGGCGACCCGGCGACGGGGCTCCCGATCGGGGGCACGGGACTGAACCTCAAGGCCGCGATTGCTGGCGAGACACACGAATACACGGACATGTATCCGGGAATGGCCAAGGCTGCCCGCGACGAGGGATTCGAGGAGATTGCCGACTGGTTCGAGACGCTGGCCAAGGCTGAGCGCTCGCACGCCAATCGTTTTCAGCGCGCTCTGGACAACCTCGACGGCTAGGTCGTAGTTCCGCGTATTCCGCGCGTCCGGACCCGTTTCGGGCGCGCGGTTTCGCTTCGACGATGACGGACACCAAAACACCGCCCCGCGAGGGCAGCCTCGAAGCGCCGACGCGCCATCCAGTCGACTGGCGTAGCCCGGATTTCACCGACGAGGCTGCGTTGCACGCCGAGCTCGAGCGCGTTTTCGATATCTGTCACGGGTGCCGGCGCTGCTTCAGCTTGTGCCACTCGTTCCCGACGTTGTTCGATGCCGTCGATGAGTCGGAGACCGGCGAGCTCGACTCGGTGCCGAAGGCGGCGTACTGGGAAGTCGTAGAGCACTGTTATCTCTGTGATATGTGCTACATGACGAAGTGCCCCTATGTGCCGCCCCACGAGTGGAACGTCGATTTTCCTCATCTCATGCTGCGGGCCAAGGTCAAGCATTTCGAGGACGGTCACGCTAAGCGTCGCGATAAGATTCTGACCGCGACCGATGCGATCGGTGCCCTTGCCGGGATTCCTGTCGTCACCCAAGTCGTCAACGCAGTCAACAGTTCCGCGTTCGGTCGCAAATTGCTCAAGACGACACTCGGCGTTGCGGACGACGCGCCATTGCCCAAGTATCACACCAAGAGCGCGCGAGGCAGGCTAGCCGACAAAATCGGCCGCCGCGAAGCGGCCGCCGATCCGGTCGGCAGGACCAAGGGCCGGGTCGTCATCTTCTCGACGTGCTACGGCAATCGCAACATGCCGGGCGTCGTCGAGGACCTCAACGTCGTATTCGAACACAATGGTATCGCGACGGCGTTGCCTGCGCGGGAACGCTGCTGCGGGATGCCAAAGCTCGAGCTCGGCGATCTCAAGGCTGTCGAGCGATTCAAAAACGACAATATCGATGAGCTCTACGGCTGGGCCCGCGACGGTTGGGACATCACTGCGCCGATTCCGTCGTGCGTGCTCATGTTCAAGCAGGAGTTGCCGCTGTTGTTTCCGGAGGACGACAAGGTGCAAGCGGTTGCGGAGGCTTTTTTCGATCCGTTCGAGTACCTCATGCTGCGCCACCGCGAAGGCAAATTGAATACCGACTTCGAGCACAGTCTCGGCACCGTCAGCTATCAGGTGCCGTGTCATCTTCGCGTGCAGAATTTGGGCTTGAAAACCCGCGATCTGCTCGAGCTCATTCCTGACACCAAGGTAACTCCGATCGAGCGCTGCTCGGGGCATGACGGAACCTATGCCGTCAAGCAAGAATGCAGTCAAATCGCGAAGAAGATCGGCCGGCCTGTCGCGCGCCAAGTCGATGCTGCAAAAGCGCAGCATTTCACCAGCGACTGCCCGATGGCGGCAGAGCATATCGCGGGGATAGCGCAGGACGCCGAGCCCACCCACCCGCTGCAACTCTTACGCAGGAGCTATGGTATTTGAGATGGACAAGTTGACGCACAGCGACCTCATGAATCTCGAGGAGTACCATAGGAAACGCCCTGAGTTCAGGGCGCGCGTGCTCGAGCATAAGCAGGCCCGGCAGCTCGCGATCGGCCCGAACGCCACGCTGTACTTCGAGGACCGGCTCACAGTCCAGTATCAGATCCAGGAGATGCTGCGGGTCGAGCGAATATTCGAGGCCGAGGGCATCGCGGACGAGCTCGGCGCATACAACCCGCTGATTCCAGATGGCAGCAACTTCAAGGCAACCTTCATGCTCGAATTTCCCGACGTCGCCGAGCGTCGGGCAGCGCTTGCACAGCTAGGCGGCATAGAACGGCACGTCTTCTGCCAGGTCGATGACCTCGAGCCCGTGTTTGCCGTCGCCGATGAGGATATGGACCGTACGACTGAGGAAAAGACCTCGGCCGTGCACTTCCTGCGCTTCGAGTTGGATTCGCAGACTCGCTCGGCACTCAAAGGCGGAGCGGCGCTCGCTTTCGGCATCGACCATGCCGCCTATGCACATAGCGTGTCGCCGATTCCCGACGCGATTCGCGACTCGCTCCTCGCCGACCTCGATTAGCGTTACAATCCGGCCGAGTTTACGGTGCACGCCACGTGCGTGAGCCTGGAGTTGGGAACTCCATTGTCGATGCATGTCTCGCCGAGCGCCGCGGCCGGCCTCGGAGTGGGGTATTGGTGAGGGGATGAGCAAGAGCTATCGCGCTGCCGATATTGAGGTCTTGAGTGGCCTGGAGCCCGTGCGCCGCCGTCCGGGGATGTATACGGATACGTCCCGCCCAAATCACTTGGCACATGAAGTCATCGATAACGCTGTCGACGAGGCGATCGAAGGGCACGCCAAGCGCATCGACGTGAAGATCTACAAGGATGGCTCGCTCGAAGTTTCGGATGATGGGCGCGGCATGCCCGTCGACGTTCACCCGAAAGAGAAAATCCCAGGCGTCGAGTTGATCCTGACCAAGCTGCACGCGGGCGGCAAGTTCTCCGGGAAAAACTACCGATTTTCTGGCGGACTGCACGGCGTCGGCGTCTCCGTGGTCAACGCGCTATCGAAAAATCTCGAGGTCTGGATCCGCCGCGACGGCAAGGAATTCAACATGAGCTTCGTCAACGGCAAGCGCCGGGGCAAGCTCGACGTCGTCGGCAAGGTCGGCAAGGCGAATACCGGCACGACGTTGCGTTTCTGGCCGGACTCCAAGTACTTCGACAGTCCGACCTTCTCCGTGTCGCGGCTCAAGCACGTGCTGCGCGCCAAAGCGGTGCTGTGCCCGGGCTTAGACGTGCGGCTCGTGGTCGAGAAGCCTGCGGAGAAGCATGCGTGGCAGTACAGCGGCGGCTTGGAGGAGTACCTGATCGAGAGCCTGGACAAAGGCAGCTGGCTGCCGGAGCAGCCATTCACCGGTAGCCTGACGGGTAAGCGCGATGCGGTCGACTGGGCTTTGGTGTGGCGCACGGACGAGGTAGCGCCACTCGCGGAGAGCTATGTCAATCTCGTGCCGACGTCGCAGGGCGGTACGCATGTCAATGGACTGCGTGCAGGACTGACTGAGGCGCTACGTGAGTTCTGCGAGTTTCGCAATTTGCTGCCGCGTGGCGTCAAGCTCGCACCCGAGGACGTCTGGGACGGTGTCGCGTTCGTGCTCTCGGTCAAAATGGAGGATCCGCAGTTCTCCGGGCAGACGAAAGAGCGCCTCGGCTCGCGAGAGTGCGCAGGCTTCGTCAGCGGTGTTGCCAAGGACATGCTCGCGCTGTGGCTCAACCAGCATCCGGAATCGGGCGACGAAATCGCTCAGAATGCGATCGCGAGCGCCCAGCAGCGCCTCAAAGCGGCGAAGAAAGTCGTGCGCAAGCGGGTCGTCGCGGGACCGGCTCTGCCCGGCAAGCTTGCCGATTGCACGATCCAGGAACCGAACCTCGCCGAACTCTTTCTCGTTGAAGGCGACTCGGCCGGCGGCTCGGCTAAACAGGCCAGAAATCGCGAGATCCAAGCCGTCATGCCACTGCGCGGCAAGATCCTCAACACGTGGGAGGTCGAGGCCGGCGAGCTGCTCGGTTCCCAAGAAGTGCACAACATCAGCGTCGCAATCGGCGTCGATCCGGCTTCCGACCGACTGGATAGCTTGCGCTACCACAAGATCTGTATCTTGGCCGACGCGGATTCCGACGGGTTGCATATCGCGACCCTGCTGTGTGCGTTGTTTCTACGTCACTTCCGGCCCCTCGTGCTCGCTGGGCATGTCTTCGTCGCGATGCCCCCGCTCTACCGTATCGACGTCGGTAAAGAGGTCTTTTACGCACTCGATGATGCAGAGCGCGATATGATCCTCGACCGCATCGAGGCGGAGCACAAGAAAGGCCGCGTCTCCGTCACGCGGTTCAAAGGTCTCGGCGAGATGAACCCATCGCAGCTACGCGAGACGACCATGGCACCCGAGACGCGACGGCTCATCCAGCTGACCGTCAGCGGCGAGGACAAAGCCGATCAAATGTTGGATATGTTGCTCGCGAAAAAGCGCGCGTCCGATCGTCGTGACTGGCTACAGGAAAAAGGCAACCTCGCCGAGGTGTAAGAACCGATGAAAGAACAGGAGCTCAATTTCGAGGGCGTCGAACGCGTGCCGTTGGCCGTGTTCACGGAGAAAGCCTATCTCGATTACTCCATGTACGTGATCCTCGATCGCGCGTTGCCGCACCTCGGTGACGGTTTGAAGCCGGTCCAGCGCCGGATCGTCTATGCGATGAGCGATCTCGGGCTCTCGGCCGTCTCCAAGCCGAAGAAGGCAGCGCGCACCGTGGGAGATGTGATCGGCAAGTTTCACCCGCATGGCGATTCTGCGTGCTATGAGGCCATGGTCCATATGGCCCAGCCGTTCAGCTTTCGTTACCCGGTCGTCGATGGGCACGGCAATTGGGGCTCGCAGGACGACCCGAAGTCGTTCGCAGCGATGCGCTACACGGAGGCGCGGCTCACACGGTATGCGCAGGTATTGCTCGCGGAGCTCGGTCACGGAACGGTCGATTGGCAGCCGAACTTCGACGGTACGCTGCAAGAACCGGTATTGCTGCCCGCCCAGTTGCCGAACCTGCTACTCAACGGTACGAGCGGCATTGCCGTTGGTATGTCCACGGATGTGCCACCGCACAACTTGCGCGAGGTCGCCACGGCGCTGATCCGGCTGCTCGATCAGCCCAAGACGACGCTCGGGCAGCTCACGAAGCACATCAAGGGGCCGGATTTTCCGACCGGCGGTGAGTTGATCTCGCCGCGTGCCGACATCACGGCCATCTACAAGAGTGGCTCCGGCAGCTTGCGCGTGCGCGCGCGTTACTACGTGCAGGACGGTGAGATTGTCGTCACCGAGTTGCCGTTTCAGGTATCCGGCGCAAAGGTGCTCGAGCAGATCGCGGGGCAGATGCGCGCGAAGAAGCTGCCGATGATGGACGATTTGCGTGATGAATCCGATCATGAAAACCCAACTCGGCTCGTGCTCACGCCGCGTTCCGGGCGCGTCGATCTCGAAGCGCTCATGAATCATCTTTTCGCGACGACGGACCTCGAGCGGTCTGTGCGCGTCAATCTGAACGTTATCGGGTTAGACGGGCGCCCGGCAGTCTACGGTCTCAAGGCGCTGCTCGCGGAATGGCTCGAATTCCGCGTCGCCACGGTCAAGCGGCGGCTCAGTTACAGGCTCGAGCGCGTGACGACGCGCCTGCACGTGCTGGATGGGCTTCTGATCGCCTATTTGAATATCGATGCCGTCATCAAAATCATTCGCCGGGAAGACGAGCCCAAGCCCGTGCTCATGAAGCGATTCAAGCTCAGCGACACACAGGCCGAGGCCATACTCGAGCTCAAGCTGCGCCATTTGGCCAAATTAGAGGAGATCAAGATCCGTGGCGAGCAGGATGATCTCGCGGCCGAGGAAGCGGATCTCAAGAAGACGCTGCGGTCCAAGAAACAGCTCACGAGCCTGATCAAGGACGAGTTGATCGAGCTCGCCGAGACGCACGGCGATGATCGGCGCACGGATATCGTCGAGCGTGACGCGGCACAGGCCATGGACGAAACCGACCTCGTCCCGAGCGACCCGGTCACGGTCGTGCTTTCAGCACGCGGCTGGGCACGCGCGGCCAAGGGTCACGACGTCGACGCCGAAAGCTTGAGCTATCGCTCCGGTGATGAGTTTCTTGCCGCTGCGGTCGGACGCAGCAATCAGCTTGCCGTATTCATCGACAGTACAGGTCGGGCCTATAGCTTGCCCGCGCACACGCTACCGTCGGCGCGTGGTCAGGGCGAGCCACTATCGGGCCGGCTCAAGCCGCCCGATGGGGCGAGTTTCGGCGCCGTGTTGATCGGCTCCTCGGATGCGCGATGGGTCTTGGCGTCATCGGCCGGCTACGGTTTCATCGTGCAGCTCGAGCATCTGCACTCGCGTAACAAGGCTGGCAAGGTCGTGCTCAACGTGCCCAAGGGCGCCAAGGTTGTTCCCGCCGCGACCGTTGGTGAGGCCGGTCAATTCGTTGCAGCCGTATCGAGCGACGGACGATTGCTCGTGTTTGCGATCGACGAATTGCCGGAGCTTACGCGCGGCAAGGGCAACAAGATCCTGGGTCTGCCGGCTAAGTCGGATGTGGAGATGGCAGCTGTCTGCGTGCTCAACGAGAATCAAGCCCTGCAGATCGTCGCGGGCAAGCGTCAGATGACGATCAAACCCAAGGATTTGGATCACTATCGCGCGAGCCGTGGGCGTCGCGGGAGCGCGTTGCCGCGCGGCTGGCGCAACGTGACTCGGATTAGCCCAGAAGCGCTCTAGGCTCTTTCTGCGAGCACGACTTCGGGCTCGTGCACGTAATGGCCTTGCATGTAGCCGATGCCTAGCTGAAACAGTACAGCCATCGTACTAGCCTGATCGACACGCTCGGCGATCGTCTCGATCTTGCGCGCGCGGGCGGCTTCGACGAGTGATCTGACTTCTTCTTGCAGCGCCGGGTTTGTTGCGATGTTCTGGAGGATCGCGCCATCGATCTTGATGAATCGGACGGGCAGCTGCTCGAGCAGTTGCACGGAGTTTCGTCCGACACCGAAGTGCTCGATGGCGCCGGCGATGCCGAGTTTCTCGAGCTCGCTCAGTAGCAGTTTCAGGGGCTTGAGGTACTGTGCAGCATGTACCGCGGTGATCTGAAGACTGATTTTCCCAGGCTCGAGCTGTGTCGCCTCCACCTGACTCGCGATCCAGTCGACGAGCGTGGAGTCGGTCACAGAGTCTTTGGAGAGTTTGACGAGCAACTGCTCGGGTTTCTGCTCTCGACAGAATGCGAGCGAGCTGCTGATGACCCAGCGATCGATCGTCTTGAGCAAGCCATTACGCTCCGCAGCCGAGATGAACTCCGCTGCGGCAACCTCATCACCTTGCTCATCGACCATGCGCACGACCGTGTCGAACATTGTCCTGGGCTTAGCGTTCAGGTGCGCTAGCGGCATGTGCACGAGACGGAACCGGTTGTCCATGAGCGCAGCTTTGATACGGCTGACCCAGAGCTCGTCGAAGCGCCGGATTCGTGTGCTCTCATCCGAGATCTCCGCAAGCACCACTTGATTGCCCCCGCGCTGTCGACCGCGCTTGTTGGCGCAATCGGCGTCAAGCACGAGACTGTCGACGCGGTTGGTGCTAGCCGTGACCTCGGACAGACCCAGAGTGCACGTGATCGACAGCGTCTTGCCCTTGATCTGGAACAGGTGGTCGGAAACTATTCTGACGACATTCTCTGCCCAGGCTTCCAGATCCCGCAGCGTGCCCCGCTCGATGAGCACAGTGAACACGACGCCGCCGAAGCGTCCGCAGATATCGTTCTCTTGCGTCAGGCCGCGGATAATCTCCGCGACCTTTATAAGCACGTCTTCGGTTGCGAGCGGACCGACTTCGTCCTTGACCTCGGCGAATCTGTCAGGGCGAATATAGGCCAACGCGCGTACGCCGCCGGCCGGATTTTTCTCGAGTCGCTCGGTAAGCAGGTCGATGAACTGGCGGCGATGGTAAAACCCCGTCATCGGATCCTTATGCACGGCGCTGACGACGAGCTGCTCGGGCTCATTGCGGACAGGCTGATCGTTGGGCACGCTGAGCCGCACAGCCGGCTCATCGCCGAACTCGGCCTCCTCGAGCTTGAGCTCTACGGGTAGCGCGCTGCCTTGCTTATTGATGGCGACGACACGCAGCATGTCTGTTGTCCACTGCTTGCGAGCGCACGCGATGAGCGCCCCCTTTAGGGCGGCCTGACTACCCCTATCGAAGTGGTCCATGAGTGGCATGCCCGTGAGCGTTTCCGGACCCGTGTAACCGAACAACTCCACCCAAGCTGGGTTAGCGCTCACGACGATACCCTCTTGCACATAGGCGATCGCCTCAACGGACCCGGCCATAACGGCCTTGAGCTCGCGCCGATATTGGTTTGCGGAGACGAGCGTCTCGCGCAAAGCTTTCTCGAGCCGATAGCTGCGCAGCTCCCGCAGCGCAACCGCGAGCAGTCGCTTCGGCTGAGCAACTGAGACAAGGTCCCGTGCGCCAGCGTTGATAGCGGTCGCGATTTGTTTTTCATCGGCCGCCGTTCCGACTGCGATGATGGGCAGGATAGGCGCAATCTTCTCGCACACGGCCGCGACGGCGGCAATGTCGGCGGACGGTTTCGGCGTGAAGACGAACAGCAGATGCGGGTGGTAGCGGCGTAACGCTTCGGCGAGATCATCGACCGCGGCGATACGCTGACAGTAAGCGGCTTGACCGGCCTGGCGCAGCATCCGATTAATCAGCTCCGCGTGTTCGTCACGCGAGCTGAGTGCCAGTACAGGTGTTGGCTGGTGCTGGGCCATCTAGTCCTGAGAATTCCGGAGGCTTGGTCGTAGTCGCGATCGATCGCGGTCGACGTGATTCTAGCAACGAGTCTCAGCGGTCAGCCGGACCCGGTTCACACTGCGAAGGAGGTATGTTTGTCGATACCGGTGCTAGCCGAGAATGGTTTTACTTAACGTGCCGGGTATCTCGCGCACGAGGCGCGGCACGAGATAGCCCGGAAGCCGGCTGCGGATCGCGTCGATCAGCTCGAGCGCGCGTGACGCCTCGACCTCGAAGTGCGCCGCACCGGCGACACGGTCGAGCTCGTGTAGATAGTAGGGGAGCGCGCCAGCCGCAAACAGCTGTCGGCTCAGCTCGACGAGCGTGTCTGGGTCGTCGTTAACGCCACTGAGCAGCACCGATTGATTCAAGACGATGATCCCGGCGTGGCGCATATTTGCTACGGCAGCAACGACCGTTGCATCGATCTCCTGGGCGTGGTTGCAGTGAATGACGAGCACGATTCTGAGCCGTGTCGCCGCGAGCAATTCGAGTAAACCCGTATCGATGCGTTGCGGCAGCACTATCGGAAAGCGTGTGTGGATACGCAGTGTCTCGAGGTGCTCCAGTTCATCGAGCTGCTTGACGAGTGCGCCGAGGCGACGGTTTGACAAGCTCAGCGGGTCACCGCCCGAGAGGATGACCTCGGTGATCTGTCTGTCCTCAGCCAGCGTCGAAACTGTTGTCTGCCACTCGTCCCGCGCCGCAGTCTGCTCGGCGTAGGGGAAGTGCCGACGGAAGCAGTAACGGCAGTGCACTGGACAGGCGGCCGTTGCGATCAGTAAGGCGCGCCCGGCGTATTTGCGAACGACGCCGTTGCGCGTGGCGTCGACCTCCTCGAGTGGGTCACTCGCAAAGCCGGCCACGGCTTCTTGCTCTTGCGCGAGCGGCAGAACCTGGCGCAGCAAAGGATCGTCTGGATCTCCCTTGCGCATCCGAGCCGCGAACTGCCTGGGTACGAGCTGCGCGAACTCGTTAGCGCATGGCTCGAGCGCCGCGCACTGCTCGGGACTCAGCTCGAGAAACTCGAGCAGCTCGCTGGGTGTTCTGATGGCCGTTCGGAGTGCGTCTCGCCAATCGATTGCGATTTCCGTCCGCGTAGGGACCGTTGCGAGCGTGCTCATTCGGCGTATCGTCAATAGACTTAAACGTTTATCATGCGGCTCTCGCGGCATGCGGCCTATGGTTTTCGCGTGCCTTCGAGTTGTCGAGCGCTTCAGCCGCTAACGGCAGCAGCTACAGAGTATGTGTCGGAGTCAGCACAGAGTATATGGCGAGTTACAACACTAATGAATTCCGCGGTGGGCTGAAAATCCTCATCGACGGTGACCCGTGCGCGATTGTCGAGAACGAGTTCGTCAAGCCGGGAAAGGGCCAGGCGTTCAACCGCGTAAAGATCCGCAATCTGAAGACCGGACGGGTTGTCGACAAGACGTTCAAGTCCGGAGACTCGGTTGAAGCGGCCGACGTCGTCGAGCAGAACCTTCAGTATCTGTATAGCGACGGCGAGCACTGGCACTTCATGTTCCCTGATACGTTCGAGCAGATTGCGGCGGATGACAAAGCCGTCGGCGACGCCAAGCAATGGCTCAAGGAGCAGGATGTTTGCACGCTGACGCTCTGGAACGGCCAGCCGCTGCTCGTAGCGCCGCCGAATTTCGTCGAGCTTGCGATCGTCGAGACGGACCCGGGCGTGCGCGGGGACACGGCCCAGGGCGGCGTTAAGCCCGCGAAGCTCGAGACCGGCGCCGTTGTGCGTGTGCCGTTGTTCGTCGAGGAAGGCGAAGTCATCAAGGTCGACACGCGTAACGGCGAGTACGTTTCCCGCGTCAAGAACTGACTTCGCTGCCTCGCAGTTGCACCTGATTACGTGCGGTGATGCGCGAAGCTCACTGCAGCACTGATGCCGTCCAGCCCGGCGGCGATTGCGACGAGGCGATCGATGCCGATTGCCACGCCCGCGCATTCGGGCAAGCCGTGCGCGAGTGCCGCGAGCAGAGTCTCATCGCTCGGCGGAGCGTTGCGCCCGAGGCGCGCGTGCGCGTTGCGCTCAGCTTCGAACCGCGCACGCTGCTCGAGGGCATCGGTGAGC
>JAOTTJ010000061.1 GCA_029864465.1 Gammaproteobacteria bacterium
ATCATCGAAGAGGACATCACGACGGGACATCGCACGTGGACCTTCGTGCCTGGGCCGCTGTTTACCAATGTCCTTTTGGCCGACGAGATCAATCGCACGCCACCGAAAACTCAAGCCGCGTTGCTCGAGGCGATGCAGGAACTGTCGGTCACGGTGCGCGGTAATCATCACACGATCGACCCGCCGTTCTTTGTCCTAGCAACACAAAACCCGATCGAGCTCGAAGGCACCTACCCGTTGCCGGAGGCGCAGCTCGACCGTTTCTTGTTCAACGTCATTCTCGATTACTTGAGTGGCGATGATGAGCTCGAGGTCGTGCAGCGATTCACGACACAGGTCGGCATGCCCGAGGTCGAGCCGTGCACGACGGCCGAGCAAATTCTGCGTTACCAATGGCTCATACGCCAGGTGCCGGTCGCCGAGTCGGTCAATCGACTGGCCGTCGACCTCGTGCGCGCAAGCCGCCCGGCGGATCCACTCGCGCCCGACGTCGTCAAGCGCTACATCCAGTACGGCGCAAGTGTGCGCGCGACGATGTTCCTGACGTTGGCCGCGAAGGCCCGCGCGCTCATGATGGGGCGTTACCACGTCACGGCCGAGGACATCACGTCATTGGCCCTGCCTGTCATGCGCCATCGCGTGCTCGCAAACTACTATGCCGAGTCGGACGGTGTAACCGTCGATGACGTGCTGAACCAGCTCGTCGCACACATGGCAGGGGCCGAGCGTCAAGCGCAGGCCGGATGAGCCAGCAGGCAGCGGCAACACCACCGAACCTCCTGTCGCCGGAGGTGCTTGCGAGCCTGTCGAATCTAGATCTCGTTGCGCGCGCGGCGGTGCACGGTTTTTTCAACGGACTGCATCGCTCGCCGCAGTTTGGCTTCAGCCAGGAGTTCGCCGAGTATCGGGCGTACTCAGAGGGTGACGATCCTCGTTTCGTCGACTGGAATGTCTACGCGCGTACTGAACGTACCTATATAAAGCGCTATCTCGGCGAGACCAATACCCATTTGGTGATTTTGCTGGATTCGAGCGCATCGATGGGCTATGCGTCGAAGAAGAACGTGACGAAGCTGCAGTACGCCAAGTTTCTCGCCGCGACGCTGGCCTATCTCGCCGCACGGCAGCACGATGCCGTGGGCCTGATCGTTTTTGACGAGGAGGTGCGCGACCATCGACCGCCATCGTCACGCATCGGTAGATTGCAGTCCGTGATGCATGCGATAGACCGCGCCGAGCCTGGCACGGGCACCGATCTATCCGTGCCGTTCGAACGATTCCACCAGTATCAGAAAGGCCGCGGCCTCGTCGCGGTAATCTCGGACTTCTATTGTGAGCCCGAGGCCATGCTCAAGGGCGTGCAGCCTCTGGCCTATCAAGGCCAGGACGTCGTTCTGTTTCAAGTTCTCGACCCGCAGGAACTCGAGCCCGAGCTCAAGGAATCGGCACTGCTAGAGGACATGGAAACAGGTGAGGCCATGGAGGTCTCACCGATCTTCATGCGCTCGCGCTATCGCGAGCGCATTCAGGAGCATCTCGGGGCATTGTCGAAGTCCGCAGCTCGGGCGAACGCCGACTATCAGCTCCTGCGCACCGATGAGCCGCTCGACGGCGCGCTCAGAAACTACCTGACGTTCCGGCAGCGGCGCGGCTGAGCTGGCGATGAGGAACGGACTCCCATGACGCTGCTGGCCCCGCTGTTCCTACTCGGCGTACTGGCCGTGGGATTGCCGATCTGGTTACACCGCCTGTCGTCGGAAAATCCGAACCGCGAGCAATTCAGCTCGGCCATGTTTCTCGAGCCCGGCGAGCCGCGCCGCGTGCTCGCGAAGAGCTTGCAGTATTTGTTGCTGCTCGCGCTGCGCGTCGGTCTCCTCGTGCTGCTCGCGCTCGCGTTTGCACGTCCGGCGTTACAGGGTGCCGCGCAGGCACTGATCGAGGACACCGCGAGACTGCACGTCATCGTGATGGATGTTTCCGCCTCGATGCAGCACGGCGATCGCTGGGAGCGCGCGCGCGAGGTCGCGCTCGAGGTTGTCGACGCGGCGCCATCAGGTGATTTGCTCCAAGTGATTGCTATGGGCCGGGGTGCGCAGGCGCTGAGCGACCCGACGCTCGATGCAGCAAGCGTGCGTCAGAGCATCAACGCGCTCGAGCCCGCGTTCGCGCGCGCCGACTACGGTGAACTCATGGGCTCCGTCGATCGAATGCTGCGCGGCATCGAGCTTGCGACGGTCGTGCATGTCGTTACGGATCTACAGCAATCCTCGATGCCCACGCGCTTCGCCGAGCTCGCAGCGCAAACGTCACTCGAGCTCCAGCTGCACGACGTTTCACAGCCCGGGGATGCAAACTGGGCCGTGCAGAGCATCGTCTGGCAGGCGGGCGCCGAGCAGGTCAGCGCCAGTCTGAGTAGCTTCGGCACACAGCCTGTGCCGCGCAACGCGGTGCTCGAGCTCAATGGCAGCCGGGTCGCGGAGCTGCCCGTGATCGTCCCGCCGGACGGGACGATCACTGTGAGCTTCGAGAGTCCCGAGCTCAGCGCCGGCGCTAATCGTGTGGAGATCTTTCTCGACCCTGGCGACGATCTTGCGGCGGATGATCGGCGATATATCGTCGTCAAGCGGCCCGAGCCGCGCTCGGTGCTGCTCGTTAGCGCGGACCCGCGCGCGCGGGATTCGTTGTTTCTTACCGCAGCGCTCGAGGCTGTGAGCGGACCGCTGACGACCGTGGAGCCAGTCGCGCCAGCGGCGATCGCCGAGCGCAACCTCGGCGACTATGCGTTCGTCGTGGTTGCCGATGCCGGCGTACTGGGGGAGGCTGAAAGCGAGGACCTGCGCGAGCACGTTGCCGGTGGTGGCGCGCTGTTCCTCGCGCTAGGCCAGCGCTCTGGTGGCCTCGACGTCGTCCCCGTAACGGGCCACGAGTTCAGCAGTACGACGCAGCTTGGAACTGGCGCTGATGCGTTCACTATCGTCGGGTCGATGGACAATGGTCATCCGGCCATGGCCGGGACCGAAGAACTGCGCATGGCGAAGTTCTTTCGATATACCGCGCTGGAGCTCCAGGACGGCGACCAAATCCTGGCCGAGCTCGAACAGGGCGCACCTCTGTTGATCGACCACGCGCTCGGCGAGGGCCGCGTCGTGCTGTTTGCGTCGTCACTCGATCGAGCGTGGAACGATCTGCCGGTGCTGCCCGTATTCGTGCCGCTCGTTGCTGGCGTGACCGCGTATCTGGCCGGAGATCTCACGGTTCAAACCGAGGCGCAGCTCGGCACGACCCTGTCGCCGCGCGCCGTGGGGCTCGCCGGTGGGCAAATCTTCGATCCTGACGGCGACGCCGCGCTCGGCATCGCCGCGGCAGGCTCCGGTAACGACGTGCTACTGGATCGGATCGGCTTCTACGAGGTCCTGGGTGGCGGTGTGACTGAGCTTGTGGCCGTTAATCTGGATCCTAATGAATCAGACCTGACGTCTGTGGAACCCAATGCCGTAGAGCGCTGGCTCAATCTCAACGCCCGGACGGCCCAGAGCGGTGCTGCTGCGGATCTCGAGCTCGCGCCAGCGGAGCCGACGCCGCTGTGGCCCTGGGTTATGAGTTTGCTGATTGTGGTCGTAGTCGTGGAATCCTGGGTCGGAAACTGGCATCTTAGGGTGCGGAGAGGTATAGCAGCATGAGCGCACGGACCCAACTCGAAGCCTATCTCGGCGAGTTCCGAAAGCGACTTAAGTCTTTGATCGTCGCTCGGGGCGTGGCTGTGCTCGCCGTAACCGCGCTAGTTCTTACACTGGCAGCCGTTTATATCGGTACGCGTCAGGCTTTTGCCGACTCGGTCATGATCAGCGCCCGCGTCGTGCTATTGCTCGCGCTTGCCGGCGTGGCGGTCGGCCTGCTCGTCTTCCCATTGCGTAAGCTCAAGCGCACCGAGGGTGTCGCAGATATCGAGCGGCGCGCACCGGATTTCGACGGGCGCATAGAAACCTATCGAGAGTTGACCCAACGCAGCGACGATGCGTCAGGACCGTCGGTGTTTCTCGGGCTCCTCGCCGAAGACGCACTGCGTCTTGCGCGTCGAATACCGGTCGCGCTCAAGGTGCGCAATTGGGAGATATCAACGCCGGCTATTGCCGCCGGGCTCGCGGTTCTCGCACTTACCTGGTTTGCAGCATTCGGCCCGGACAACTGGCGCTACGGCGTACGGCATCTGTGGGCCGGCTGGGCGCTGTCCGATACGCTGCCGCCGCAGCGCGTTGCCGTTTCGCCCGGTGACGGCGCCGTCCGTCGCGGCGGTGATCTATTCGTCGAGGCGCAGGCCGAGGGCTTCGATCCGGCTGAGGCTACTGTGTTCGCGCAGTTCGGGGATGGTGAATGGGAAAGCGCCGTGATGGACGAAGCCGGCGGTGAGTTCGAGTTCCGGTTCTTCGGTATTCGTCAGCCCTTGCGTTATTACGTCGAGGCTGCCGGCGTGCGCAGCGCCGAGTACGAGATCGAGGTCGTCGATCTACCGCGCGTCAGTAACGTGCGGCTGACGTATCACTATCCGCAGTGGACGCGTCGGGAAACACGCACGGAAGATCCTGGCGGTGACATCGAGGCGGTCGAGGGTACCCAGGTCGAGATCGAGATCACGACCGATCAGCCGCTCGGTGATGCCGCGCTCGTCGTCAACGGCGAATCCGTGACGATGACAACGGCCGGTGCCACGGCGACAGCCGTGCTCACAGTCCAGGAAGAGGGTGAGTACCACATTGCCACGTCGTTCAACGCTGCACCCGTGCAGCTTACGGATAACTATTTTATCGACGTGCAGGCTGATAACCGGCCTGTCGTCAAAGTTGTCAAGCCCGGCCGTGACTGGCGCGCGAGCAACATCGAGGAAGTGCTCGTGCGAGTCGAAGCTACCGACGATTTCAACGTCGATCGCCTCGAGCTCAACTACGCCATCAACGGCGGCGAATGGCAGGTCGCCGCGCTCGAGGCCGACGGCGATTACTCACTGACTGAAGAAGTGTTGTTTCTCGAGGAGCTTCGCGCGGAGCGAACGCCGCTCGCCTCGAGCGCCGCGCCGAATTTATTTGACATAATCAATGCCGAGGAGCTGGATCTCGAGGCGCCGCAAGAGGCAGAGGACCAGGATCCGCAGGCATCGGCCCTCGCACCCGGCGACGTGGTTTCTTACTACGTCGAGGCCTTCGATCGCGATGCCTCGTCGCGCACAGACCTGTTTTTCATCGAGGTTCAGCCCTTCGACCGCAGTTTCTCCCAGTCGATGGCCGGCGGCGGTGGCGGCGGCGGTGGCGGCGGCGGCGAGCAGAACGAGATCTCGCAACGCCAGAAGGAGATCCTCGTCGCAACCTGGAACCTGGTCCGCGAGCAAGACGAGCAGACGGGCTTTCAGGACGAGCAACAGATACAGGACAACGGCGCGCTGCTTGCGGAGCTGCAGCGCACGTTGGCTGAGCAGGCTCGCACGCTAGCCTCACGTACGCGCGCACGCCAGCTCACGAGTGCGGACGAGAAGATTCAGACGTTCGTGCAAGCGCTCGAGAGCGCCGCCGAGGCGATGGACCCCGCGGCCGAGCAATTGGCCGAGACCGAGTTCGATGACGCCGTACCGTCGGAGCAGGCGGCACTTCAGCATCTTCTGCGGGCCGAGTCCGTGTTCACCGATATTCAGGTTGCCTTCCAGCAAGGCGGTGGCGGCGGTGGCGGTGGCTTCGCGGGCCGCGACCTGGCCGAGCTCTTCGAGCTCGAGATGGATCTCGAGAAGAATCAGTACGAGACCGAGGCACCCGTCGCATTCAACGAGAGCTCTGAGGAACAGGGAGTCGATGAGGCGATTCAAAAACTCCAGGAGCTAGCGCGGCGACAGGAAAACCTCGCGCGCCAGGCGAATCAGCGTGGCCTGACCGAGGAAGAGCGCTGGCAGCAGGAGCAGCTGCGCCGCGAGACCGAGGAGTTGCGCCGCGAGCTCGAGCAGCTGCAACGCCAGGCATCGAATCAGCAGCAGCAAGGTCAGCAAGGTCAGCAAGGTCAGCAGGGCCAACAGGGCCAACAGGGCCAACAGGGTCAACAAGGCCAGCCCGGTCAGCAGGGCCAATCTGCCCAGGGCGGTCAGGGTCAGCAGGGCACAGCCGAGGCGCTCGAAGAGCTCGAGAGCGCGCTGCAGGCCATGAATCGCGCAAGCGGTCAGGGTGGCGAGGAGATGACGCCCGAGCAGATGCGTCGGGCGATCGAGGAGGCGCGACGTCAGCTCGACCGCGCACTCGAGCAGATGACGGCACAGCGCCAGGCTGCAGTGCAAGAGGCGTTTTCCGATCTGTCCGAGCGATCTCAGTCGCTTTTCGAGGAGCAGCGCGAGACCGAAGCGGAGCTGCAGCAGGTTGCGCGCGAGGCGTTACAGGGGCGCGAGGAGCAGGGCTTCCTCGTCAACCCGCTGAGCGCCGAAGAGGCCTACGAGCTATCCGAGCGCAAATGGGCGATGTCGGAGGAGCTCGAGGCGCTGCAGGCAGAGATTCAGCGTGTCGCACAGCAGTTCGATGATGAGACGCCCACGGCGAGCGACGAGCTCCAGCGGGCACTCGGCGAGCTGCAGCGCTCCCAGGTGGGTGCACGCTTGTCGACAGCCGCTTACCGAATTCGTCGCGGTGCGGCCGCCGAAGCCGCCGCGCTCGAGGGCGTCACGACCAATGCGTTGAACGACTTGCGCGAGGCGACCGAGGAAGCGCTCGCTGTAGCAATGCGCGAGGCGCGCGAAGGCGTACAGCCGGAACTCGATCCGACGGCCGAGCTCGTCGCGGAACTGCAGTCATTGCGCCGCGATCTCGCTAATGCGCTGCCTAGCTCACAACCGGGCCAACCGGGTCAGCAAGGGCAACCCGGTCAGTCGGGTCAGCAGGGACAGCCGGGTCAGCAGGGTCAGCCGGGTCAGGCTGCACAGGACGGTGGTCAGGCTGGCGGTGCCTACGGTGGCAACAACGCAACTCCAGGCGGCGGCGCGCGCGGCGGTATCTACAATCGCGGCCGCAGCGGCCTGGGCGCATGGGATCCGCGCAGCATTGCGACGTTCGATCCCGAAACGCGTGAGCGCCTCGAGGACGCGCTCGAGGATGCGGGCGCCGAGCTCATCGCACTCGGCACACAGTTACGTGACGACGGCCTCACGGCAGACGAGCTCGAGGCGCTACGGCGGCTCGCAACGGAACTGCGACAGGGGCTGCCGGGCAACCCCGAGCTCATCGAGCAGGAATACCTGTCTATGCTGAATCTCATCGAGCAGCTAGAGCTACAGCTCGCGGGCGAAGGCGCGGGACTGGCCGAGACGGGCGTGCGGACCGAGGCGCCTGTGCAGGTCGCCGAGGCCTATCAGGAAGCCGTCGCCGAGTACTATCGGCGCCTGAGCCGAGCTGCTACACCCTAGCCGCTGGTTGCCGCATCGCGGCGGGACCCGCACAACAGCCGTAACAATTGCTTACAGCACCCAGCGGCTCCGCCGACTAGGGTATTGCTATGGGCAGTCATAAAGAGGGGATAACCGGCGGTTGAGCAGGAACGGCACGGTGCTGCAGGCACTGGTCGCCGTATGGCGGCAGGAACCCACTACGGCCGTTGCAGGTCGAACTCTCCATGACAGAAGCCCAAGCGCAAGCCATGATCGCCACGCTGAACCTGCAGCGTCGCTACGATATGGGCGGCGAGGTCATACACGCACTGCGTGGTGTCGATATCAAGATCGAGCGCGGGGAGTATGTTGCGATCATGGGCCCGTCGGGCTCAGGCAAGTCCACACTTATGAATCTCATCGGCCTCCTCGATACGCCGGATGAAGGCGAGTACTGGCTCAACGGCAAGCTCGTCTCCGAGCTCAGCGACCGCGAGTTGGCCCGGATCCGCAACAAGGAAGTGGGTTTCGTATTTCAGACTTTCAATCTGTTGCCGCGCGCGAATGCCTTGCATAACGTCGAGACGCCGCTGATCTATGGTGGTATAAGACGCCAGGAGCGATTGCGGCGGGCCGAGGCTGCCCTCGAGCGCGTGGGCCTCGGCGATCGGATGGGCCATCGCCCGAGCGAGATGTCGGGCGGTCAGCGCCAGCGAGTGGCGGTTGCCAGAGCCCTGGTGACGGACCCCAGCATTTTGCTAGCCGACGAGCCGACGGGAAACTTGGATTCGGTTACGAGCGTGGACATCATGACGTTGTTCGATGACCTGCACGCGGCGGGGCACACAATCATACTCGTGACGCACGAGCCCGATGTTGCTGCGCACGCAAGGCGCAGGATCGTTCTGCGCGACGGCAGCATTGAAACGGATGAGCCAACGGTGGCACGGAGTCACTGAATGACAGCGCGGTTAGCGATAGTACTGGCTGCAGTTACCGCGTTGGCGGCTTGCACCGAGACGGAGCCGGCATCGGAGGCGTCGATCTACGAGACTGCCCCGGTTGAGACGCGCCCGATCGAAGTGACTGTCGACGCTGCCGGCGTCATCGAGCCGGAAACGCTCGTCGAGGTCAAATCCAAGGCGTCCGGCGAAATCCTTGCGATCCATGCCGAGACCGGCGACGTTGTCGAGGCCGGGTTCCTGCTCGTCGAAGTCGATCAGCGCACCCCTCGCAACCAGCTTGCCGAGGCCGAGGCCGCGCTTGTCGCCGCGCGCGCACGGCGTGGAATCGCGCAGACTCAGATGGAGCGTGCCGAGACGCTCTATGGGACGGGCACGCTCACGCAAACCGATTTCGAGCAGAGTCAGCTCGAGTTCGCAAACGCCGAGGCCGATGTCATCGGCAAGGAGGTCGCGCTCGAGAACGCGCGCATTGCGATGGACGACACGGAAGTGCGCGCGCCGATCACGGGCACGATCATCGAGCGGCGCGTCGAGCCGGGCACGGTGATTTCCTCACCGACGCGGGATGTCGCCGGCGGCAGCGTCATATTGCGCATGGCGGATCTGAGCTCGGTGCAAGTGCGCACGCTCGTCGACGAGATCGACATCGGCAAGATCAGGCCCGGCATGACCACGCGTGTCACGGTCGCGGCCTATCCGAATCAGCCCTTCGACGGCACGGTGCTCAAGATCGAGCCGCAGGCGATCCTCGAGCAAAACGTCACGCGGTTCGCCGTATTGATTCGGCTGCAGAATCGTGGCGATCTTCTCAAGCCCGGCATGAACGCCGAGGTCGAAATTCAGATTGCGAGCCGCGAGTCCGTTCCGACGATCCCGACAATGGCATTACGCGTGCCGGACGATATTACCGCCACGGCGGCGATGCTCGGGCTTCCCGAGGAGGATCTGCGCGGTCAGCTTGGCGATCTCAGTGCGGTGGCGGGCGGGGCCTCACGGTCGCCCGCCGGTCAGGAGCAGATTCGCGCGCTGTTCATGAAGCAGCGTAACGGCGAGGCGTTGACAGCGGACGAGCAGGCCCTTCTCGCGCAGGCACGCAGCCGCCGGCAAGGCACTGGTGGCGGCATGGGTGGCGGCCCCGGCATTAGCCGCGCGACCGCGGCTTATGAGTTCGGCGGTGATTTTTGGGTCATCGCGATGCGGGGCGGGGAGCCCACGCCGCTGGCCGTGCGGACCGGGCTTACGGACCTGCAGTACAGCGAGATCGTTGCGGGCTTGAGCCCGGGAGATGAGGTGTTGTTGTTGCCGAGCACGAGCTTGTTCGAGCAGCAGGCGTTCCTGCAGGAGCGAATCCAGCAACGCTACGGCTCCGGGAGCCCGTTTCAGCAACCCACGGGCGGCGGTCGGCGCTATCGTTAGCTACTAGTCGATCGCCGACGCCGACGGTTTTCGAGTCGGCGTTCTCTTGAGCGGCTGCCTATTCAACCGGATTCTCTTCACGCCGTCCGGGTTTGGCGGCAGGTTTTTCAGCGTCTTCAGGATCGCGCGTTTCTGTTGCTCGCTGTCGCGCATTCGCCGGATTCTGCCAGTGGGGGGCATGAGCCCGCGTCGGATGGTCCGCACGTGTCACGCACCAAGTCTGAGGTGATGCCCCGGATCGCATCGGGCTGGTGCCGACTTCAGCGCTTGCAGCGGCCGCACAAACTCGAATAATAAGCGCCTTCGACCGATGTCCGGTCTCAAGGAGCCGCGTAGTGACCATACAAACGAGAACGATCGACTACAGCCAGGATGGCGAGAATTTCGAGGGCTTCCTCGCGTGGGACGACAGTATCTCCGGGCCGCGCCCGGGTGTGGTGGTTTCGCATGCCTGGGGCGGCGCCGGCGAATTCGAGCAGGATCGCGCCCGCGATCTGGCCGAGCTCGGCTATGCTGGCTTTGCCCTCGACCTCTACGGCAAGGGCATTCGCGGCACCAACCCCGAGGAGAACACCAAGCTCATGCAGCCGTTTCTCGGCGACCGTGCGCTGCTGCAGAGCCGGATGCAGCTCGCCGTCGAGGTCGCTCGCGGCCAAGATGAAGTCGACGCGTCCAGGGTTGCAGCCATGGGCTACTGCTTCGGCGGCCTCTGCGTGCTCGATCTCGCGCGCACCGGCGCTGACGTGCTCGGTGTCGCAAGCTTCCACGGGCTCTTCTTTCCGCCGGGCAACACGAGCGGCAACAAGATCACGGCGAAAGTGCTTGCGCTGCACGGTTGGGGCGATCCGATGGCCCCGCCCGATCAGGTCGTCGCGCTCGCGACGGAGCTGACCGAGGCCGGTGCTGACTGGCAGATTCACGGTTTCGGTAACACGCTGCACGCGTTTACGAATCCGCAGGCCCAAGATCCGGCCAACGGCTTTCAGTACAGCGAGTCGGCGACCCGGCGCTCGTGGCAGATGCTCGGAGACTTTCTCGCCGAGATCTTCTAGCCGGGCTATCTCACCAGGCGGTCGCCGCGCTGAGCGCGAGTACTTGGAGTCGATAAGAGGATTTGGACCGGATTCTCAGTCGGCGCAACGTAAATCGTGTCGGCCGCTTGCTCCCTACTCCGGCCCTGGCTCGTCCAGGCGCCCTTGAGCTTGGGTTTCCTTCGAGCCATAGGGAGGCTATGACTCTCAGTCCGACCCGACGCCCAAGGCTTCCTGTTCTTCGCCATCATCCGGAGTCCCGGTGAGATATCCGGGCTAGCCGTTGATAACGTAGTCGAGGATCTCCACGACTTGTGCGGGCGTGCGCGCCGTGGCGTTCGCGGCTGCGTCGACTTCCTTGAGCGCGTGATTGTGCTCCTCGTCGTGGAGAATCACGAGCGGCTTACCGAGCGCAGCCGCATAGCCTGCGTCGAAGGCTGCGTTCCATTGCTTGTATTTGGGCCCGAAGCGCACGACGACGACATCGGCCGCGCCGATCAGAGCTGACGTGCGAATCGCGTTGATGCTTGCGCCCTTGTGGTCGCGCCAGAACTCCTGGTCCTCCGCACCGAGAATATTGACGCCGACCATGTCGCTGGCGTCGTGATTCGTCACAGGTCCCGAGAACGCGACGGGCAGCTGTTTCTCGCCGCAGCCGCCGACGATCTGTTCGCGCCAGTCGCTGTGAATCTCACCCGATAGATAAATACCCCATACCTTGTTCGTCATCGAGTTGCGCTCCTCCTGATTGTCTGTACCTCGGCGGGAAAAATTCGGTGCGAATTTTTCGGTGGATTTCGACGCGGCTCGCGCGCATCGTAGGCCCATGAACGCAGCGAGCCTACCAGAAACCGGCACTCTCATGGATGCATTCTTCTCGCGCGATTCGAGTTACGACGGCGTGTTTTATACGGGCGTGCGCACGACGGGCATATTCTGTCGGCCGAGCTGCCCGGCGCGCAAACCCAAGCCCGAAAATATAGAGTTCTTTCGAACGGCGCGCGATGCGATGTTTGCGGGTTACAGGGCGTGTCAGCGATGCCACCCGCTCGAGGTGCCCGGCGAGACACCGGCGTGGCTCGGAGAGCTCATCGAGGCCGTGGACGCAGATCCCGCTCGACGTTGGACAGATGAGGATCTGCGCGCGCTCGGCGTGCATCCTGATCGCGTGCGCCGCTGGTTCAAGGCTCATCACGGGATGACGTTTCATGCTTACGCCCGAGCCCGGCGGCTCGGCACGGCGCTCGAGCGGATTCGCGAGGGCGACCGCGTCGTCTCGGCCGCGCTCGATCATGGTTACGAGTCGCTGAGCGGATTCAACGCCGCCGTTCGCGGCCTGATTGGTGCTTCGCCGACGGCCTCGGGAAAAGTCGCAACCGTCATTCTGAGGCGTGTCACAACGCCACTCGGGCCGATGCTTGCCGGCGCGGTCGGAACGAAAGTCTGCTTTCTCGAGTTCGCTGACCGGCGCATGTTAGAGCGCCAGCTCAAGACGCTCGCCTTGCGGCTCCAGTGTCGGTTTTTGCCGGGTAATGCGCCTGCGCTCGATGTTCTGAGCGAGCAGCTCGATGCGTACTTCGCTGGGCGGCTGCAACGGTTCAACGTGCCGTTACAGGCGCCCGGCACGGAATTTCAGCGGGCCGTCTGGGATCGGCTTTTGGAGATTCCGTATGGCGAGACCCGCAGCTATGCCGATATCGCGCAGGTCCTTGGCCAGCCTACCGCGACGCGCGCGGTCGCGCGCGCGAATGGCGCTAACCGTGTTGCGATCCTGATTCCCTGCCATCGAGTGATCGGCAAGAATGGCAGCCTGACGGGCTACGGCGGCAGCCTCTGGCGCAAGCAGCGCCTGCTGGAGCTCGAGCAAGGCTAACACTCGCACGTGCAGCGCGTCTGATCTGCAAGTAATATTCGCGGAGTCTTCGTCGAGTAATCCAGCGGATACCGTCTACGTGCACAATCCCGTCACCCCATCGGCTGCTAGCAAGCGAGACATCCCAGTTCTCGATCTGGGCGACTATCTCGCCGGCGACGAGTCGGCAGCCGAGGAGCTCGCCGAGACGCTGCGCTACACGCAGGAAAACGTAGGTTTTTACGTAGTCGTCAACCATGCTGTGCCGCGCGACGTCATCGAGCACGGCTACGACCAGCTCGAGAAGTTCTTTGCGTTGCCCGACGAGGAAAAATTGCGCCTGCGCATCAACGAGAACACGGTCGGCTACATCCCGCCGCGCTCGACGATGTACGTCTCGGCGACCGTGCACAAGAACACGAAAAAGGACCTCAACGAGGTTATCGCGCTAGCGCGTGAGCGGCCTGCCGATGACCCGGCGATTCAGGCGGGTCTGCGCTTCGTTGGCCCGAATCAGTGGCCGGAAGGCATGCCCGAGTTTCGCGAGGCCATGATTGCGTATCAGACCGCGATGGGACGGCTTGGACACGCCATGCTGCCGATTTATGCGCGCGCTCTGGATCTGCCGCCGGACTATTTCGAGCCGTTCTTCACCGAACCGCTCTGGTGGACGCGCAACGCCCATTACGCGGCGATCGAGCCCGAGGACAATCAGTTCGGT
>JAOTTJ010000364.1 GCA_029864465.1 Gammaproteobacteria bacterium
ACGAGCGGCAGGTTCAAGCCGTCGGGGTCGTAACGCTGATCGCCGACCCGCCCGATGACCGTAAGTGGAACGGCTGCGCGACGGTCGACGCTGACGGTCAGCGAGTCTCCGAGCTCGATGCCGAGTGCAGCACCCAGCGAGGCCGGAATCAGCACCGTATCGGGCTCGACGATGAGCCGTGCCGAGTCAGACTCGACGTCCAAAGACATGCCGGAATAGTCTCTGAAGTCGAGTTCCTCGAGCGGATCGATACCGATCAACGTAAAGCTGCGCTCACCGGCACCAGCCAGGCGAATCTCGGTCTCGACAACCGGAGCAGCGATGAGTGGGCCGTGATTCAGGCGCAGCTCGCGGTAGATTTCGTTCGGTATCTCGGTGCCGACACCAATGAGCTGGTGAGTTGCGCTGCCGACGAGCGAGGCCTCGGATTGCTCGAACGCGCGCCTTGCGCTGTCGTTGGCCAGATCGACGCCAACGAACACTGCGACACCGAGCGCGACGCCGAGTATCGCCAGCAATAACTGCAACGGATGGCGAAAGTAGAAACGCCGCGAAGCCGTCAACAGCGGCCAAATCAACGCCGCGCTTCCTCGAGGCGTGCGTTGCTGATCGTGAGCACGCGGTCGGCGAGCCCGAGCACCTCGTCGCTGTGCGTGGCCACGATCAGCGTCCTGCCGCGGCGCCGGCAAATTTCGTACAGTAATGCGAGCACGGACTTGCCGGTCTCGAGATCCAGGTTTCCTGTCGGCTCGTCAGCCAAAATGACAGCAGGATCGTGCGCGATCGCGCGTGCGATCGCGACGCGCTGTTGCTCACCGCCGGACAACTCTTCGGGAAACCGGTTCTCACAGCTGGATAGACCCAGCTCGCCGAGCAGCGTCCGGGCACGCTTCCGACCTTCCTGTTTCGGCGTCGCATTGATCGCCAGCGGCAGCTCGACGTTCTCCCGCGCAGTCAGCGTTGGAATCAAATTGAAGAACTGAAACACGAAGCCGAGGCTCTTGGCCCGTAGCTGCGAACGCTGCGATTCCGTCAGCGAGGATAACAGTCGGCCCAGGAGGTGCACGTCGCCCTGCGTCGGCTCGTCGAGCCCGCCGATGAGGTTGAGCAGGGTGGATTTTCCGGTGCCGCTGCGGCCGAGCAGCGCGACGAACTCGCCGTGGGCGACCTCGAGATCGATATCGGTGAGCACGGTGCTGTCACCGTAGGTTTTTGCGACGCCGACGAGCTGCACGTCTGAGTTCGATCCGGTCATTGTTCGGTAGCTTGCGGAAATCCGTGTCGAACGGCAATTCCTGGGCCGGTGGCGCCAATCTTCCGTATTTCGCGGTGAATGGGCCTATAATTCGGCGCCCTGGCCGTCAGGAGAGTTCACTGAAATGCGATTCTACGATTTCCGCGGCGCACCGAGCCCGACGAAAGTACGCATCGTCATCGAGGAAAAGGGCATCGAGATTCCGACTGAGTCGATCAATCTTCGCAAGCTCGAGCAACAGGGTGAGGCCTACCGGCAGAAACATCCGGGTGCGACCGTGCCGATGCTCGAACTCGATGACGGCACGCGGCTGACGGAGAGCCTGGCGATATCGCACTACCTAGATCAAACTTTTCCCGACCCCAACCTCATGGGTCTCGACCCTAAAGAGCAGGCGCTTGTTCTCATGTGGCACGACATCGGAACGCTGGAAGGCTATCTCGGCGTTCAGGAGCTGCTGCGCAACTCTTCGGAGGCGTTCAAAGGCCGAGCGCTGCCGGGTCCTCAGCCTTACGAGCAGATCGCGGCGCTGGTCGAGCGCGGGCGAACCCGCATCGGCGTATTCATGAACAAGCTCGATCAGCAGCTCAGTCGTTGCGAGTATCTGGCTTGTGAGCGTTACACGTATGCGGACATTGCGGCTTTCGTGACGGTCGGATTCGCGAAGCGCGTGCTCGGCGAAGATCCGACAGTCGGACACTCGAACCTCTCGCGCTGGGTCGAGGTCATAGCGGCCCGCCCGGCCGTTCAGGCTGCTACAGGCTGAGACGCTCGCCGACCAGCAGGGTATTGTGATTTTCTATCGTCTGCGTCTCGCCGATCTCAAGCGGCATCATTTTGAGATCGACTGTCGCATCGAAAATCCAGCGCACGAAACACGCTTAAGTCTACCGTCGTGGATTCCGGGTAGTTATCTGCTCAGAGAGTATGCACGTCACGTCGTTAGCGTGCGTGCTGAATCCCAAGGCTGCCCTGTTTCGATCGAGAAAGCCGACAAGCGATCCTGGGTGGTCGAGGGCGCCAGCGAGGACCTGACCGTTACGATTCGCGTGCATGCGCTGGATCTGTCGGTGCGTGGCGCCTATCTCGACGATACGCGCGCATTCTTTAACGGCACATGCGTGTTCTTGAGTGTCTTCGAGCGTGAGAACGAGCCTGCGGACGTGGTCATCGAAGCGCCCAGCGAGCCGAAGTGCGCCGATTGGCGCGTCGCCACGGCGATGACGCCGGCGAATGTAGATGATCGAGGTTTCGGCCGTTACACGGTAAAGGACTACGACGAGCTCATCGATCATCCCGTTGAGATCAGCGACTTCGCGCACGTTGAGTTTACGGCCGCCGGCATTCCGCACGCCTTCACGGTGACGGGCCGTCACAGCACGGATCTCGATAGGGTCGCAACGGATTTGCGCCAGCTCTGCGAGACGCAGCTGAGCTTCTTCGGTGAGCCTGCGCCGTTCGATCATTACGTGTTCCTGGGGCTGGCTGTGGATCAAGGTTACGGTGGCCTCGAGCATCGCGCTTCGTCCAGCCTCGTGTTCAACGCCGATAACTTGCCTAAGCCGGGTGAGCCAGGGATACCTCGTGAATACCAACGCTTTCTCAGCCTTGCGAGTCACGAATACTTTCACGCCTGGAACGTCAAGCAACTCAAACCGGCGGCCTTCTCGCCCTACCGGCTCGGTGAGCGAAATTTCACGCGGTTGCTCTGGGTGTTCGAGGGCATCACGTCCTACTACCAGGATCGGATGCTCTTGCGTAGCGATCTCATTGGCCGTGATGCGTATCTTGATCGACTCGCGCAGATGCTGACGAAGGTCTACAGAACGCCGGGACGTTCCCTGCAAACGTTAGCGGATTCGAGCTTCGAAGCCTGGGACAAGCTCTATAAGCCCGAGCCGAACAGCACGAACGCGACCATTAGTTACTACAGCAAGGGCGCGCTCGTGGCGCTGGCTCTGGATCTGATCTTGCGCAAGGAGACCGGCTCCGAGGTGTCGCTCGATCGCATTGTACTCGAGCTCTGGGCGCGCTACGGAAGAAAGGGCGT
>JAOTTJ010000365.1 GCA_029864465.1 Gammaproteobacteria bacterium
AAGCAGAGCTCGGGTCTCCGACGATAACGCTATCGAGGAAAGTCTCGAGATCAGCAATGATGCCGACGAGAGCCGTCGTGCCGGGTTTGCCGGCGGCATCCTCTAGGCGACCACCCAGCTGAGAGATTCTGACAAGTTCATAGGCCGATCCCGAGCCCCGCAGGTTATGACCAATTCTAGCGATCAACTGGAAGTCCCGGGCGGCCAGAGCACGGCGCAGCTCGTCGAGCTCTGTGCGACGACGCTCGAGGTATCGACACAGCAGCCGACGCCCCGGCTCATCGGCTGGCGTGATCCGGTACTCGGAAACATCCCGGCGTGGATTGTGCGCTTTGTCCGCCACGTTACTCTGGCTTACTTTGGAAGTAGATGCTCAATGGCATCTTGCCACGATGCAAGGAGCGGAAGAAGCCTCTTTCATCTACGAGGCAACGCCGCGACCACGCCGAGAATGCTACCGAGCCGGTCCTGGGAAACTGACTAATGGTTTACCTTACGCGGCAGTGTCTTCGCCTCGGTAACCCAGCTCTGCACGATGCTCAACGATGGCACTTTGCGCACGACGTTCTTCTTGTCGTTCGCCTCGCTGAGCATGCCGTGCAGCGAGTTAGGGTTCCGTTGGGCGAGTTCCGCGACGGTGTCGACGCCGGCGCACTCCAGTAGCTCCGCATACTGACCTGCGACGCCATTAATGCGGAAAAGATCAGCCATGTTGACCCACTTGAGCAGCAGCTTCTCGCTGATGCCAGTCTTGGCGGCCAGGTCCTGGCGACCTTTCTTTTCACAGGCAGCGTCCAGCAACCCCTGGACACTACCGATGCCCGCTTCTTTCAGCGTCGTGGCATAGGAACTGCCGATTCCCTCGATAGTATCGATGCTAGCCATGTTATTGACTCCTCTGTCGTAGCTTGAATGGAAGACTGGAACTTACGCCGGCGAAGACGCCAGGCACGTATTCGTGACATTCGTTAACGATTCGCCTTCCAGCCCGAACACTTCGGCGGCGACTGTCAACGATTGTTACGAAGAGCCTGTCTCAGCGCAAACTGCGCGTTGTTGATTTAGAATTCTCCGACATCGCCGATTATGCCATCGACTATGCGAATCGGCGACACAAAGGGGAGAAATATCTCCGCTATTGAATCATGAGAAATGGAGATAAACCATGTTGCAGGAATTCAAGGACTTTGCCATGCGCGGCAACGTCGTCGATATGGCGGTCGGTATCATTATCGGCGCAGCCTTTGGGCGTATCGTAAGCTCATTCGTCAATGACGTTGTTATGCCGCCGATCGGGATGCTGATCGGCAACGTCGATTTCTCGAATCTGTTCGTCAACCTGAGCAGCATCGCGTACGACTCCGTCGCAGCGGCTGAGGAAGCAGGCGCGCCGATCGTCAAGTACGGCTTGTTCATTCAGAACGTATTCGACTTCGTGATCGTCGCTTTCGTGATCTTCATGGTCATCAAGGGAATGAATCGAATGAAGAAGGAGAAAGCGGCGGAACCAGAGGCCCCGCCGGCGCCCCCGGAGCCTTCAACGGAAGAGAAGCTGCTTACCGAGATTCGCGACGCATTGCGCGGTCGCGCCTGAGTCCTATCCTTGGCCGATGCCCCAGTCGGGCATCGGCCAAGGTCGTGCTCGCGCTGACCGCGTTATCGCTCGGTATGGACGTCAGCGCACTACTCTAACGCGGCAAGTGCCGGTCAGTATCCGCTCGTCGGGCCGGATCTCCGATCCTAGCCTGCAGATGCCGTTCACTCGTAGCCGTCGACGATAACCACACTCGAATCCGTGACCGACTGGCGCAGCGACCGAAACGGCGCGTAATCGGGATCGTTATAGAACGCGAGTGCGGCCTCGCGATCGGGAAACTCGAGCACGACGAGCCTGTCGGGAGTCCATTGGCCCTCGAGAACTTCGAATTCACCGCCCCGCACCCGGTATTCACCGCCGTGCTTGGCGATGAGCGCGGGCACGTTCGCGACGTAGTCCTTGTAGCGCTCTGCGTCGTTCACGCGGATGTTGGCAATGACATATGCAGGCATCGGTGAGTCCCACTGTTTGGCTGTTAGACCGAGAATAGCCTATGGGCACGGGTACCGCCGAGAATCTGGCCTGGCGCACCGGACGCTGATAGGCTCGTAGCGCTGGAAAACGGAGATGCTATGAGCCGAACAGCGCAATGCAGCTGCGGACAATTGTCCGTGACGGTCGAGGGAGACCCCGAGCTCGTCGTGCTCTGTAACTGCACCGAATGCCAACGGCGCACGGGCAGCGCATTCGGTATCGGTGCCTACTTCAAGCACGAACGAGTGACGGACATCTCGGGCGAGCAAACGATCTTTCAGCGCTCGTCCGACAGCGGCCGCCAGGCAGAGGCGCACTTCTGCTCTGTCTGCGGAACCACGGTGTATTGGCAGCTCGAGATGTGGCCGGACAGGTACGGCATGGCCGTAGGTTGTTTTGCGGACCCGAATTTTCCTCAGCCGAGAGCCTCGGTCTGGAGCGCGACGAAGCACGAGTGGGTACGGACGCCTGAAGACTGCCGGGAGTTCGAGGACCAGGGCTCACGCGCTTAATCGACAACAACCGATGAGCGACGACGACCGAGACATCTGGTTTCCCGCGAAGCGCTACGGCTGGGGCTGGGATCTGCCCATCGCCTGGCAGGGATGGGTCGTGCTCGGCGTCTACGTCGTGTTGTTAGCTCTCGGCGTCGAGGAATATCTGCGCACGCAGAACCCGGTGTTCTTTGCCTTTTTAGCACTCATTACAGTGGGACTCATCGTCGTCTGTTACCAGAAAGGCGAGACGCCAAGGTGGCGCTGGGGCGAGGACAAAAATGAGGGCGGCTGATAACACTATGCTGGGGCACGGCCGGACGCGGACTCGATGAGCACGGTCCGCATTCAGCTTCTTACGTTCGAGGGCTGCCCGCTCGCCGACGCCGCACGCGAGCAGCTCGAAGCCGCGCTTGCCGAGGTCGGAGTCGACGACTACGAGGAGATCGATCTGCAAGCACCTGGCACACCCGAGAGCCTACGCGGCTGGGGCTCGCCGACAATCCTGGTTGATGGCGCCGATATCACGGGACAGCCAAAAGGCGAGTCTTTGAGCTGCCGGGTTTATGGCGGTCCCGATGGGGTTCTGAGCGCAGCCGATATCATTTCAGCGTTCGACAGCCGCCGCAGCAAGTAGCCAGGTCAGGCGGCGACCTCGACGTAGTGGACGCGGCTCGACGGTAGAGGCACGGGAAGCTTGTCCGCATGCAAGCCCTCGA
>JAOTTJ010000366.1 GCA_029864465.1 Gammaproteobacteria bacterium
GCTGTCTTTGAGTAATCCTCTTGTCCATGGTGCGTATAGTAGCGTTTGTCTCACATCGTAGCAACAATGTTGGCGCATTGAAAAAAACCAATGGAATCAATGCACACGAGTTTTCGGGACCCACAGGCCTCTCCGAGCCAACGTCAGAACAGTGCGCTTTCTTCGGGGCTGGTTGATGCTTGCCCAAAGGACATCGACTGCGCGGCTCGCGCAGAGAACCGCCCTCCGACCTTTAGTTTCACTCAAGACCGATGACCCACAACCACACCCGATTCCTGTTATCCCCCCGAAGACAGGAGGGCAAAGAGCTTGAATGTATTGTAATGACCGGAGGTGGCCCCGGAATTAAGACGCCGAGAGTACAATCCGCTTTTTTATGTCGCTGCTTAGCGATGCTTAAGCTTGCTACGAAAGGGCTCCAACGAGGCGACGCTCACGAATTCTTCGACAACTGACTATGCAACCTATTCAGATCAAAAGGACGCAGCATCGGCTCTTGCCCAATGCTCGCCGCGTGCTGGCCAAGCCCTATTTCGTGGGCGAAGAGACACTGCTGCCCGGTCCATCGCGTGCGGGTCTATTGATGGCGCGCATCTTGGCCATTCCAGAGGCTGAGCTGAGCGAGCTCAATGTAGAGATCTTGCAGCGCTTCGAGGGGCGTCATGATGACTTCATCCAGATGCTAGAGCACCAGTGCGAGATGGTCTCGCATCACATACCTGAGGTTGCTCTGGTGTCTGCTGGGCGGCGTCTGCTGATCGGCGCTTGCTTTACCCATGAGTATTCCGTGGAGGCCGCTGCGCTATTTAACCCGTCGATTGTGCTCGCGCCGGACCAGCAGGGCCTTGCGATCGGCTCGAAGCGTTTCGTAATGAGTTTGCGCGCGGTAGGCGAAGGCCATTTGTCTTCAATCGAATTTCGCTCCGGCGTGCTAGACGCCGACGGCGAGATAACTTTCGATGCGGTTGGGCCCCGCCTGGTGGGTGGCCGGCGGACAATGCCAGAGCACTTCGACAAACAAGACTTTAGTTCCAAGCTGCTTGAGCAGGGCGCGATCAACGACTTGTCGTCGGGCGTTCTGAGCCGGCTTGATTCTAAGTTTACGTTCGAGGAACTGGAAAAATCGCTCAGCGTACTCAAGGAGTACGGTCCACCTAGCGCGATCTCGTTCGAAACCGCCAAGATCATCCACGTATTAGCGTCGTCTAACTACGTGACCACATTTCCTGCGGATTCCGATGTGGCCGAACGAGTGATTTTTCCGGCCGGACCTAACGAGACGCGCGGCATGGAAGATGCTCGCTTCGTGCGTTTCGTCGCAGCTGATGGTCGAATCACATACTACGCAACCTACACTGCCTACGACGGCTTCAATATCTTGCCGCAATTGATCGAAACTGAAGATTTTGTGCGCTTTACTGTCTCCACGCTGGACGGGATGGCCGCGCAAAACAAAGGCATGGCGCTGTTTCCGCGCCCAATCGATGGCAAGTACGTCATGCTGTCGCGCAAGGATCGTGAAAATCTCTATCTCTCATTTTCGAGTGACGTGCACGAGTGGGACGACTTCACCGAGCTGTACGGTCCGCAGGCCCCTTGGGAGCTACTGCAGATCGGTAACTGCGGCTCACCGATCGAGACCGAGGTCGGCTGGCTGGTGCTCACGCATGGCGTCGGGCCAATGCGCCGCTACGCGATCGGCGCGTTGTTGCTAGACCTGCACGATCCGCGGCGTGTGATCGGCTCTTTGTCGAAACCGCTGATCGAGCCCGACGAGAATGAACGCGAAGGGTACGTGCCCAACGTCGTATACACGTGTGGCGCAATCGTGCACGCAGATCAGCTGATCGTGCCCTATGGTTTTTCAGATGCGGGCGTGGCAATCGCGCAGCTGGTGCTGTCTGATCTGCTCGAGGCTCTACTCTCGAGCCGGCGTCCGAAGCTCGGCAGATCAAGCCCGCCCGCTTGAAGCGGGAAGGTGAATTTCCTACTGATGAGGTTTTTGCGCCTTACACGACTTGGACGCAAAGAGAACGGTCGCGAGTTGTGTTTTATCCCCAAGCTCGGCGAGAAATACGATCCCGAAGACCGTTGCCAGTAACTCCATGCCCATCTATTTGTAATTCCTCGCTTCGCTTCTTCGATCAAGTCCCGGCCTGTGGGTCCCGAATACTCACGCAGCCTCAGGCAAATAGTAGTGATGTAGCCCGTGAACCGCTGGGAGTTCGGCAATTCTTGCGGGCTGAGCAGGAAGAACTGGCCGGGAGTCTGGCGCGTCTCCCTCGAGTGACCGATGTGTGCGCCATCGGTTGTAGTAAGCGACATACGTCTTGAGTAAGCGCCTCAGATGTCGGTCATTCAGAACGACCACGTGATCGAGCATCTCGCGTCGAATACTTCCGATCAGCCGCTCGGCATATGCGTTTTGCCAAGGCGATGACGGCGCGGTCACGACTTCTTCAATTCCCAGGGCGCGCAGTTTCCCGCCGACCTTCCCACCGTAAATCGCATCGCCGTCTCTCAGTAAATAGCGAGGCGCAGACTCAAATGGGAACGCCTCCACCAGCTGCTGCGCCGTCCACTCGGCCGTCGGATGCTCCGTAACATTGAAGTGAAGTACGCGGCGCCGCTCATGGCCGAGAATGTCCAGTACAAAGAGCACTTTCAGTTCAGCAGTCGGCACCACAAAGAAATCCATTGCGGCGAATTCCTTGGCATGCATCCTGAGAAATACCCGCCAGCCAGGCGAACCCGGCCGAGGACCCTTTGGTTGATAGCGCTCTACCGTCGACTTGGCGACGTCAATTCCGAGTTTCTTGAGCTCCAGCACGATTCTGGGAGAGCCCCAGGCCGGATTCGCCGACCACATCCGCCAGATCAGCGCTATCAGCTCGGGTGCAATGCTGGGTCGGCCGGGCTTACCCGTACGACTCAAATCTCGCCAATAGTCACGGAATCGCTTCTTTTGCCACTCAAGCACCGTCCGCGGCTGGACGAAATACAACGCCCTCCTCCACTGCGACCACCAGCGCGAAACTAAGGACCAAAGCAGCCGATCAGCTGGCCGGATTCGGGGCCTGCGGCCCTCCTCCTTATATAAAGCGAGCTGATGTCGGAGCACCGCCACTTCGAGCTGGAGAGACACGCGAGACCGGAACGTCCGAGCTACCCATGTGACGAAAAATATGCGCCATCGAGTCATGCCCGTATGCTACGGATCGCTCCAAAACCTTCAAGAAAATCAATCTGCACCGATATTCGGGACCCACAGCTAGAGCAT
>JAOTTJ010000367.1 GCA_029864465.1 Gammaproteobacteria bacterium
ATAATGACGAGGCTACCTTGTCAGCTCTCGAGGCCGCGCTGCCCGACGGTGCACAAGTGCTGTCCGCGGCCGGCCGCACGCGCTCTACGTCCGAGATGAGCAAGGCTTTCATGACCAACCTTACGGCCATGAGCCTGCTTGCGCTCCTCGTCGGACTGTTCCTCATATTCAATAGCGTGAATTTTTCTGTGCTGCAGCGCCGCGCGCTTATCGGTGTGCTTCGGGCGCTCGGGCTTACGCGTCGCCAGTTACTCGCGATGATCCTCATTGAGGCCGCGCTCCTCGGTCTTGTCGCGGCCATACTCGGCGTTGCGCTCGGCATCATGCTCGGCGAACAGCTCCTCCACCTCGTGGCGCGCACGATCAACGACCTGTACTTCCGTGTCAACGTGACGGGCGTCGGCGTCGACGCATTCTCTGTGGCCAAGGGCCTCGTCGCGGGAGTCGGCGCTGCGCTCCTGGCCGCCGCCTTGCCGGCGATCGAGGCAACCGCTTACCAACCTCGCCTTGCGATGATGCGCTCGGCACTCGAGCGACGGGCGCGCCGTGCCCTGCCCACCGTTACCCTGACCGGTATCGGGCTGATGATCGCAGCCGTCGTATTGATCGTCTTCTCGGGCAAAGACCTCGTGGCGGGGCTCACGGCCGTGTTCCTCATGATCCTGGGCTTTGCGCTTTGCGTGCCATTAGTCGTGCGTTTCGCTGCGATTGGCATGGCTCCCGCGGCCGCTGCCCTGGGTGGCACCACCGCGCGCATGGCTGTAGCGGGCATCGCATCGGGCATCGCGCGCACGGGGATCGCGATCGTCGCGCTGGCCGTTGCCGTGTCGGCGACTATCGGCGTCAGCATCATGGTCGACAGCTTTCGAGGCTCGGTTGGCGAGTGGCTCGAGCAAACGCTTCAGGCCGATGTATATGCCGGCGCACAGCGCGGCGCCATGGATCCGGCGTTAGTCGCGGCCATCAGCGATCTCGATGGCGTTGAGGCCGTGAGCACGCGGAAGCGCGCCTGGGTCGAGGACGCGAACGGCCAGACTCAGCTGCGTGTTTTCGAGATGCCGCGCGCAAGCTATGCCGGCACCGAGATTCTCGATGCAGACCCTGCCGCGGTCTGGCCCGCGTGGGAGAGCGCCGACGCGGTGCTTGTATCCGAACCCTATTCCTTTCAGCATGGCGTCGGTGCGGGCGACAGCATTGTGCTGCCCACCGGTGGCGGCCCGCGGGAATTCTCGGTCGCGGCCACGTTTCAGAGCTATGACATCAATGCGAGCGGCATCATGATGAGCCGCGCAACATACCTGCGCCATTACGACGACGACACCATCGATTCGTTGGGCCTCTACCTTCACAACGAGGTCAGCGCCAACGAGATCGTCGAACAGGTCGAAGCACTGAGCAACGACTGGCAGGCACTGTACGTCACCTCCAGGGCTGGCCTGCGCCAGGAGTCGATGCGTATATTCGACCGTACTTTCGTGATAACCAACGTTCTCTACTGGCTCACCCTTGGTGTCGCTTTCATCGGTATTCTGTCAGCCATGCTCGCGCTGCAACTGGAGCGCGCCCGCGAGTCCGCAACACTTCGCGCGCTCGGCATGACGCGTACGCAGGTCGGCGGCATGATCACGGCGCAGACGGGCGTTATTGGCCTGTTGAGCGGTCTCGCCGCAGTTCCACTCGGTATCGTCATGGCCTGGGTACTCATCAAGGTCATCAATCGACGCGCCTTCGGCTGGCAGATCGATATGTCGATCGCCCCGGACATCCTGCTGGTTTCCGTCGCGTTTGCGATGGGGGTGGCGCTGCTAGCAGGAATCTACCCGGCGTATCGCGCTGGCCGAAGCCAGCCCGCCATTGCGATGCGTGAGGAATAGTATGGCGGGAACACGATTCCGCATGATTGCGCTCCTCGCCGTCCTCATTGTTGGTCAGGTGCATTCGGACGAGACTGCAGAGCCGCCCTCACAACTTGCGGACCTCCTGGGCAGCGCTGCGGACGCGCGATTCGCCAGAGCCCTGGAGCCTCGGGCGTTCGCCTTTCCGGACGATCACGGACCGCACCCCGCATTCCGCAACGAGTGGTGGTACGTCACTGGCAACCTCGATGACGAAGCCGGCCGGCGCTTCGGTTTCGAACTCACGATCTTTCGTTTTTCGCTCGCGCCGACCGTGCCCGCATCCAGTTCGGCCTGGCGCACGAATCAGGCCTATGTCGCCCACCTCGCCGTCACGGATGCCGAGGATGATAGCTTCTATGTTGCGCAACGCTACTCGCGGGGTGCGGTCGGCCTTGCCGGCGCGCAAGCAGCGCCATTGCGCGTCTGGATCAACGACTGGGAAATAGCAGCGCAAGCGGGCACGGAAGCCTGGCGCTTGCGCGCAAGCGATGACGCCATCGCCGTGGATCTCGAGTTGACGGCATTAAAGCCGCCCGTCCTCAACGGTATTGACGGTTTGTCGCAGAAGTCGGCTGATCCGGAGAATGCATCGTATTACTACTCGATAACGCGCATGCAGACTGAAGGCCAGTTGCGCATCGGTGAGCGCGACTACACAGTGTCCGGTTTGTCGTGGCTCGATCGCGAGTGGAGTACGAGCGCACTCGCGGCCGACCAGGTTGGTTGGGACTGGTTTGCGCTGCAGCTTGCCGACGGCAGTGAGTTGATGCTCTACGGGCTGCGTTTGAAAGACGGCGCCTGGGACCCGGCTAGCGCTGGCTCCTTTGTCGATGCGCACGGCGCCGCCTCGCACCTCACGGCGAGCGATGCCGAAATTACCGTGCTCGACAACTGGACGAGTCCCGAAGGCGGCGTCTACCCATCCCGTTGGCTCCTGCGAATACCGCGCTTCGACCTCGAGCTGACAGTGACCCCGGTCATCAGCGACCAGGAACTCTTCACCACAGTGCGCTACTGGGAAGGCGCGGTGGACGTGGAGGGAAAACGCGATCAGCTGCCAGTCGAGGGTCGGGGCTATGTCGAGCTAACAGGCTATTCATCGGAATGATCGCTCCTTGATCGATCAAGCGCTGGTCGTGTGTTGGGCGATGAAGCTTTTCGCTGCCTGGAAGATTCGATCTCGCCTCTCGCTGTCAAGCCTGTCCAACGCCTTAGGCATTAGTGCCAATCGTGGATTCGTGGCAAAAAAGTCGCGATGCTTGTCGATGAAGCGCCAATAAAGCCCGTCGACCGTGTCACACCAAGGCCCTTTCGAATAGTCGCTCATTTTCAGAAGATAATTGGAGCCGCAAATGTAGGGCTTGGTCGCAAAGATGCCG
>JAOTTJ010000368.1 GCA_029864465.1 Gammaproteobacteria bacterium
CCATCGTACTCTATCTCGTCGTCACCCTTGGCCTCGACGATGCTGCCGTCGTCGAGCGTAAATCGATACGTCGTGCTCTTGAGATCCTTCTCTTTCACGAGCACGCCCTGGAACGCCTCCGGATTGAAACGGAAGGTCGTGCAACCCTTGAGGCCTTTCTCGTGGGCGTACAGATAGATGTCCTTGAAATCGTCGTACGGATAATCCGTTGGCACATTTGCCGTCTTCGAGATCGACGAGTCGACCCAGATCTGCGCGGCCGCCTGAATGTCGACGTGTGCTTGCGGCGTGATGTCCTCCGAGCTCACGAAGTAGTCTGGCAGCGCCTCTCCGGGCTCGTCGCTATCGGGGCGTGCCTGAGGATTGACGAGCTCGCGATAGGCCAGCAACTCGAACGAGAAAACGTCGACCTTTTCCTTGGTCTTCTTGCCTTGCTGTATGACATTTCGAAAGTAGTGATGCGCGAATGACGGCTCGATACCGTTGGAGGCATTGTTCGCCAACGACAGCGCAATCGTGCCTGTCGGTGCGATCGAACTGTGATGCGTGAAACGCGATCCCTCCTCGGCGAGTTGTTCGACGAGCTCCGGCGCAACACCGGCCAAACGCTGCATGTAACGGCTGTACTTCGTATGCAGCGTGCGGCCCGGGATGCTGTCGCCGGCGTTCCAGCCGTCCTCGCGCATCTCCGGCCGCTTGCGCAGCATCTCTTCTGTCACCTCGAAGGTCTCGGTAAGAATCGGCGCGGGACCTTTCTCTCTGGCAAGCTCGAGGCCCATCTGCCAGCCAGCGATCGCGAGTTCCCTGGCGACATCCTCGGTGAAGCGCACGGCATCAGGTGCGCCATAGCGCATGCCGAGCAACGTAATCGCCGACCCTAGACCGAGGAAACCCATGCCGTGACGACGCTTGCGCAGGATCTCCGCGCGTTGCTTGTCGAGCGGCAGTCCGTTGATCTCCACGACATTGTCGAGCATGCGCGTGAAGACGCGCACGACTTCGCGAAATTCTTCCCAGTCGAAATGCGCTTCGTCCGTGAACGGATCGATCACGAACTTCGTCAGGTTGATCGATCCGAGCAAACAAGCGCCGTAAGCCGGTAATGGTTGCTCTCCGCAGGGATTCGTCGCGCGGATATTCTCGCACCACCAATTATTGTTGAGATCGTTGACGCGATCGATGAGCACGAAACCCGGCTCCGCGAAGTCATAGGTCGAGGACATGATCACGTCCCACATGCGCCGCGCGGGAATTTCCTTGTAAATCCGACAGGCGACGAGCCCGCTGTCGTTACAGATATAGCCGCGATGAGTCGGCCACTCCCGCCAGACGACCTGTTTCGGGTCGTCGAGGTCGATACCGTCCTCATCGGCCTCGCGCTGCCGCAACGGAAACGCCAGCGACCAGTTGTCGTCATCCTTAACGGCCTGCATGAACTCGTCGGTAATAAGCAGCGAAAGATTGAAGTTGCGCAGCCGCCCGTCTTCCCGCTTCGCGCGAATGAATTCCATGGCGTCGGGATGACCGATATCGAACGTGCCCATCTGCGCGCCGCGACGGCCGCCCGCCGAGGACACCGTGAAACACATCTTGTCGTAGATATCCATGAACGACAGCGGGCCCGACGTATGCGCGCCGGCGCCGGAGACGTATGCGCCGCGTGGGCGCAACGTCGAGAACTCGTAGCCGATCCCGCAGCCAGCCTTGAGGGTCAACCCGGCTTCGTGAACCTTCTCGAGAATGTCGTGCATCGAGTCGTTGACCGTGCCGGAAACCGTGCAATTGATCGTCGATGTCGCCGGCTTGTGCGCCTCGGCACCCGCATTCGACATGATCCGGCCCGCCGGGATAGCGCCGCGCTGCAGCGCCCAGACAAAGCGCTCGTGCCAATACTCTCTCTTGACTGGATCCTCAACGGCTACGAGTGCCTCGGCGACACGCTCGTAGGTACCCTGAACATCCCGATCCACGGGCTCACCGGATTTGCTCTTGAGCCGATACTTGGTGTCCCAGATGCCCAGCGATGCGTGCTGCAGCGGCAGCTCGGAAACCTTCGTGGCTTTCAGTTCAAGCGCATTTTTCATCTTCGTATCGTGCCCCCCTTAGCTCTCTTCCGCGGCGCCAAGTCCACGGATCCATCCGGAATAACTGCCCGTTGATTAGAGATTTTCGAGCGCAGTACCTCCCCGTCGGGCTCGCATAAAGCTGCCCGTTTTGGTTCTTTCTCAGCAAAAAGTCATGACACAAGATGTTGTGTCATGACCTCCGTAGACTAGGACGCTCGTTGACAAGTGTCAAGACCCAGTTGCTAGACCTGTCTAGGGTATAAATTGTTGTAAAACAGCAGGTTAATAGATATTCATAAAATTAACTCGAAAAAAATTTTGCTCCCCGCAGAATCTCCCTCGATTTCCGCGAACCACTATATATTGTGTCGCGTTGTCCCCATGAACTGCCCTGCTTATCCACAGGCCATCCACAGATTCGTGCGTTTCACGCCGACTTGAAAACGTTCGGGCGGCCCCCAACGTTGTTGCCTATGGGACACCACCAAACTTCTCAGGAGGTCACATGACCATGAATGCAATTCGCTACAACCCCTGGAGCCTGATGGATCGACTCCACCGCGACGCCGATCGGTTCTTCCCGGCACGCTTACTCGCGGAGCACGAGGACCATACCCCCCGCGAGATCGGCAACTGGCAGCCCGCCGTCGACATCAAGGAGGAGGAAAACCGTTTCTTGATTCGTGCCGACGTGCCCGGCGTGGCCGCAGCGGATCTCGAGATCACGATGAACGACGGTGCGCTGTCGATCCACGGGCACAGAGAGACGACGACGGAGGAGGAACGCGAGGGCTGGCATCGCACCGAGCGCCTTAGCGGCCAGTTCTACCGACGCTTCTCGCTGCCCGAGGCGGCTGACGCCGAGAGCATCGAAGCTGACTATAAGGACGGCGTGCTCGAGATCTCGATCCCGAAACAGGCGAAAAGCCTGCCGCGGCGCATCCAAGTCAACGCAAGCTGAGCACGAAAACTCGGGCAGGCCGGCGGCGAGCTGACGCCGGCCTGCGACGAATGACGACGCTCGGACATCTATACTCATTGTCAGGCTGATATGCTTGAGCAACCGGAGCAACGGACGCTCCAGTTCGCACGCCCTTAGCGATCTCGTCAGGAGGATCCAGATGAAGCAGGACAGAATTCGGCCGACGAGGCTTCAGTTCAACCAGCGAGGCGCCGATGCGCGACGCTGGCGACGCGCAG
>JAOTTJ010000369.1 GCA_029864465.1 Gammaproteobacteria bacterium
CAGCTCCATCTTTCCCGGGCCGACTTGGCCAACACCGGGCAGCGAGAGTTTGATCCAGAGTTCAGCGTTGGCGCGTTTTGCCATGCCCGTAGCGTAGCGCATCGACCGCGATGCTGCTTACAGCCGACCGGGGAGCTCGGGTTGCGGCGGCGGCCGATTGCCGGCGCGCTGGCGCCGGTGCGGCCTCAGCCTGAGAGAGAGGCCAAGGCTTCTGAGAAAAGTCTCGGTCTGGCGATCGCGTCGCCTTGACCGTAGTCGATACCGATTTCTCGCAAGTGCTGTTTGATCGCCGGTGTCTCGACATACTCGGCGATCGTCTGTAAGCCCATGGCATGGCTCATCTGATGGATCGCGGCGACCATCGCGTTGCAGACGGGATCGTCCACAATGTCCCTGACGAATTGTCCATCGATCTTGAGGAAGCTCACAGGCAGGGTTCGCAGATACGAAAACGAGCTCAAGCCGGCACCGAAATCGTCGAGAGAGAAGCGGCAGCCATACCGTGTCAGAGTCGCCATGAAACTTCTCGCGCGTTCCATATTGAGAATCGCTGCGGTCTCGGTTAGCTCGAAGCAGATCGAGGTCGCCGGTACTTTTGTCCGCTCCAGTTGGCTGATGACGAAATCGAGGAATCCGTCGTCGCAAAGTGACTGACCGGAGAGATTGATGGAGACGATGGCATTGGCCGCTTGCTCGGATGTCCGATCGCTGGCAAGCGCCTCTAGACTGTGCCTGACCACCCATCGGTCGAGCTCGGGCATGATCTTGGATTGCTCGGCATACGGGATGAACTCGCTCGGTGGAATCGGTTCGTCGTCGTCGTCGATACCTTTGATCAGGACTTCCAGATATTGGACACGAGCTCTCTTCCACAGCGGCTTGATCGCCTGGCTGTAAAGCAGGAAACGGTCGTTTTGCAATGCGGCCTGGATGCGCGCGATGACACTCTGGCGGCGTTGATCGTTGAGGCGGACCGCATCGTCATGCCAGAACGCCTTGACTCTGTCTCTGCCGTCTTCCTTGGCTGTGATACACGCGATCCGAGCCGCTGCAAGCGTGCTCTCGCGCGTACCGATGCCTGGCACGAGCTGTGTCACGCCGATGCTGGCCGTGATCTTGATGGGCTTGTCATTCCAAACGACATTTAACGCGCTGATCGCGCGGCGAATCTCTTGTCCGACGCAAAATCCCCGCTTGAGCGTGCAGTCTCGCAGCAGAATTGCGAATTCGTCCTCGCCGATTCGCGCAATCTCCGCGTTCTCGTCGGCATCGGCTTTGAGTTGCTGGGCAACGTGCCAGACGAGCTCATCGCGAGCCTCCCTGCCGAGGGAGTCCTCCAAGAGCTGCAATTCGTCCAGGTCGAGGTAGAGCAAGCAGTGGCGCGTAGTCGAGCAGCTTCCCGTGCGCAACGCGTCGTCGAGAACGAACTCGAATTCCTTGCGCGTCATCAAGCCCGTAGCCGAATCGTAGTGCGATTCAACGATCTCACTAACGGTTGCGGCGAGTGCCTTCACGAGGCTGGCGTCGCGACTCGTAAAATCAGGCGCGCTCGGGGGGTTGACGACTACGACGATACCGTCTGGACCGTCGCCGGCCAGTAAAACCGGCGCGGCAACGAGCTTGCATGCATGGCTCAGTCGGGCGTGCTGATTTCCGGCAGTCGCGCTGTCGTTTTGTACGAGCAGGCGTTGGGTGGCCTTGAGCCAATGCTCGAGATCAGTTTCGAGCTGATCCATGAGCTTGCCCGCATTCTTGGACGAACGCTGATGGCTCTTGTACCGCACCCTGAGCCGCTCGTCTCTGAGGATGACGGCAGCGAGATCGGCCTGCAGCCGACTCGCAAAGCCCTCCAGCAGCTTTTCGAGCTCGTACAGGGCACCGCCCGCAGGGTAGGCGGGCTCGCCGAGAACGAAAGCCCGCGGTGACAGAACGGCCAGTTCGGATGTTGCCATGAGTCGTTTTCGTCTCGCCGAATAGTGCAGTGGTTGATCCCGGAATGCGCAAGCGATCTCGGGATGCTCAGTCCCGCATTACGTAGGATGTTCCCGCGAACGGCAAGGTATCGATCCACAGTTCCGCGAGCGGGCCAACGCGAGATTCAAGCATCCTGTCCAGGGAGTCTCGGAGCGGATCGCGGCCATGGGGTTACTCGTCCCCAGCCTCGAAGGCTATGAGAGTGCGGTGACCGTTCGTGTTGCCCGGATCGGACCCGCGGTCTTGGTCTTGGCGCTCTTCGTTCAGAGTCATTTGCAGTCTGACGGCGTCATCGTCGGAACGACGCTGGGGCTCGTCAGTCTCCGCTTCCCATACAGCGCTACCATCGGCGTCGAAACGCAGGTTCACGGAGGTAATCGTTACGCTGGTATCGGAATTCGCCTCTCGACGGTCCGGCCCTCGATAGTCGGATGCGTCGATGTCGCTACCCGAGGCTTTAACTTCCTTCGCTTTCAAGGGCTTATATTCTCCGCGTTTCGATCGAAGATCCTATGCCTGCGCACGGTCGATTGCTGTGATCGCGTTAACATCGGCAGCAGTAGCCAATACTCCGAACCGCGAACAGCATCAGCGATTTCGGGGGCGTGTATCGGCACCATTGTTCGCAACACCGTGAACAACAGTGCTGCGTTATGTCACATGACATGAAAAACGGGTCATCGGTCGAGTTACCGCGTCTAGACCTGACGGGACGGATGTTGAAGCGTCGTCAACAAACGGCTAACGCGAAAGATCCATATGACGCATCGCGATCTTTTGTCGAGCCCGATCACCCTCTCGAGGTCTTCAGACGGCGACGCCAGGATCTCGATGCAAACTTGCCGCCCGAGCGCGAGAAGCGAGTCAAATTCGAAATCGTCGAAGACATCGCCGAAGGCAAAGCCGATCCCGGCGGCGGTTACAACCCGTACGGGCATACCGAGTAACCGTAGCGCGATCGTAGGAACCTGCGATTGGCGCAAAAGAAAAGGCCCGGCGACCGTTCAGCCGCCAGGCCTCAACAGACGAATTGCGTCTAGCTCAGTCGATAGCAAAGCAATAAAACAGGCCAGCACCGCCCGTGCTGACGAGCGATTCCTGGCTGCAGCCACGCGAGCCGTGCGCGCTATTCCAGGACGTGTTGCCGCCACCAACGCGGTCGGTGTGACCGACCTGGGCGCTGCCTTCGCCGCTGCTCGTCCAGTTGTTGCACGTATGATCGGCATCGTCCGGGAAAAACGCGGTGCCATCGACCATCGAGCCGGTCAGCGCATCGTGCTGATTGC
>JAOTTJ010000370.1 GCA_029864465.1 Gammaproteobacteria bacterium
TCGGCCTTGACGAGGATTGGTGTATCGGGCCGGTTTCTGAGCACGGCGCCGACGCGTGCAACGACCTCCTTAGCCAACACGGGCTGGTCCTCGTCATCGCCGACATTGACGTAAAGATTACCCTCCTTGTCGACGCTCAGGACCAGCGGCGGATGATCAGGGACATCTTCGATCGGCTCGGCCCCGGCCCTGGGCAACTCGACCTCCACGCCCTGCGTCAAAAGCGGCGCCGTGACCATGAAAATTACCAGCAATACCAGCATGACATCGATATAGGGCACAACGTTGATCTCACCCATGAGCTTGCGTTTCTGTAGCGGTGTCGCCATGTCACGCTCCTTTCTTGCGGCGCGCGTGCCGCTGCAGAATGCTGGAAAACTCTTCCGTGAAGCCGTCGTAGCGGTACTCGAGACGCACGGCTTTGTCGGCGAAGCGGTTATAGGCGATGACGGCCGGAATGGCCGCAAACAGACCCATCGCCGTTGCGATCAATGCCTCGGCAATGGGCGGCGCGACCGTCGCCAGCGTCGCCGATTGCACGTTGGCAAGGCCGAGGAATGCATGCATGATGCCCCACACTGTACCGAACAGGCCGACATAAGGGCTCGTCGACCCGATCGTTGCGAGCGTCGCCAGGCTTTGCTCGAGACGATCTACCTCGCGCATCTGCGCGACCCGCATCGCGCGCCGACATTCATCGATAAGCCTGTCGGTATTGACTTCGGTTTGCTGCAATAAACGATTGAACTCGCGAAAGCCGGCTTCGAAGATGCTGGTCATACCGACGTTGGCACCACGTTCGCGTGTAGCACTTTGATACAGGGTGTTGAGATCGCCGCCAGACCAGAAGCTCGCTTCGAACTCATCGGACGCATCCGTGGTTCGGGCAATCAGGCGCCGCTTCGTAAAAATAATGCTCCACGATACGAGCGATGCGACGATCAGCAGTACGATTACGATCTGTACCGGAAGGCTGGCACCCAGCATCAGGCTTACGACCGACATATCTGAAGTCATAGGGTCTATTCCTCAAAAAGAGATACGGGAACGCGCACAGGGCGCATGGTATCAGCGTTCAGCAGCGCCGCGCGGATGCTGCCGCGGCACAGCAATGTGCCATCCAGACTGTCGCGATGGATGTTCTGTTCGATATCAAAGCTCGCCCTGGACAGTCTGTCGAGCCGCGCCGTTATGATCAGCTGATCGTTGAATTTTGCAGGCACGATAAATTGCGCTTTGGTTTCCGTAACGACAAACATTCGACGTTGTTCATACAGGAGCGCCGGCTGATCGACGCCGAGGGAGCGCAGCCATTCGGTTCGCGCGCGCTCCATGAAGCGAAAATAATTGGCGTAATAGACGACGCCCTGAGCGTCCGTGTCCTCGTAGTAAACGCGGACCGGCCATGCAAAGGGTCCGGACGTCTGCCTAGCCATCATCACGACAGTCAATCCTGGTCGAACAATGGCAGTTCCGCGGGCGTTTGGGTCGTCGGTGGCCGCAGGCCGAATAGCAAATAGGCGTTCTTGGTGGCCATGCGACCGCGGGCCGTGCGCATCATGAAACCCTGCTGGATCAGATACGGCTCGAGTACGTCTTCGATCGTGCCGCGCTCCTCGCCGACCGCGGCCGCGAGACTCTCGATGCCCACGGGACCACCATCGAATTTTTCGATAATCGTCTGCAGCAAACGCCGGTCCATCGCATCGAAGCCGTGCGGATCGACCTCGAGCATGTCCATCGCGCTCTTCGCAACCGACACCGTGACGACACCATCGGCCTCGACTTCGGCGAAATCGCGGACTCGGCGCAACAACCGGTTGGCAACGCGCGGCGTGCCGCGGGACCGCTTGGCGATCTCGGTCGCCCCCTGGTCCTCGATCGGCAGATTCAGAATGCCGGCCGAACGTTGCGCGATCGCCTCGAGATCCGCAGTGGAATAGAACTCGAGCCGCTGCACGATCCCGAACCGGTCCCGGAGCGGTGACGTCAACAGCCCCGCGCGTGTCGTCGCACCGACGAGCGTGAACGGGGTGAGATCCAGTTTGATCGATCGCGCGGCGGGACCTTCGCCGATCATGATATCGAGCTGAAAATCCTCCATCGCCGGGTACAGGACCTCCTCGACCACGGGACTCAGCCGGTGAATCTCGTCGACAAACAACACGTCATTGGGCTCGAGATTGGTAAGAATCGCCGCGAGATCGCCGGGACGCTCGAGAACCGGTCCCGACGTCTGGCGCAGGTTGACGCCCATTTCGTTCGCGACGATGTGCGCGAGCGTCGTTTTGCCGAGTCCCGGTGGCCCGAAAATCAGCACATGATCGAGCGCCTCGGCACGCCGCCGCGCCGCTTCCATGAAGATTGCCATCTGCTGCCTGACCGCGGGCTGGCCCACAAAATCGTCGAGCGTTTTCGGGCGGATGGCGCGATCGAACGCCCTGTCTTCCGAGCGCGGCTCAGCGCTCGTCAATCGATCGTGTTCGATTCCAGCCATCGCCTATCGTGCCGCCTGTCGCAGTGCGAGCCGAATGATCTGCTCAGCCGACTGGCCGTCGACGTCCAGACTGCCAACGAGTTTCTGGACCTCTTTCGGCTTGTAGCCAAGCGCTATCAATGCATCCACGGCCTCGCTGCGCGGGCTTGCCGCAACCGTGAGCTGCGTCGGGGAGCCTGCCGCGACGATACGGTCGACCCGGTCGCGCATCTCTATGATCAGCCGTTCGGCCGTCTTCTTGCCGACGCCGGGGATCTTGACGAGCATGGCCGCATCTTCGTATTCGACAGAACGCTGAAAATCGCTGACGCTCATAGTCGATAAAATCCCGAGTCCCATCTTCGCTCCGACTCCGCTAATCTTGAGCAGCGAGCGAAACAGCGCGCGCTCCTCAACGGTCGCAAACCCGTACAGGGTCTGCGCATCCTCCCGCACCACGTGATGTGTGTACAGGAACAACTCCTCGCCGATCCGCGGCAGATCGAGAAACGTCGACATCGGCGTCTCGACCTCGTAGCCGACTCCCATGCAGTCGACGACAATTTGCGGCGCCTGTTTCCACGTCAGGCGGCCACGTAAGGTTCCTATCATCGCAAACTCGCCGTTGCGGCCTTGCTGCCGAGTCGCGCCCGGAGCCGGTGCTGATGCCCGTGGCAGATCGCGGTCGCGAGCGCGTCGGCAGCGTCCGGCGCCGGTACGCCGTCGAGTTCCAGCAGCGATATCACCATGTGCTGTACCTGCTCCTTGCTCGCCGATCCC
>JAOTTJ010000371.1 GCA_029864465.1 Gammaproteobacteria bacterium
GGGTCCTCGGGCTCGGATCAGCGAAAGAAGGAACGGAACATTGGTGGGGTCAGCGTCTCTCCGCGGTCGCACTCGCGGTGCTCGGGCTCTGGCTCGTGATCGCAGTAGCAGGTCTCGAGAGTTTCGGTTATGCGAGTGTCGCGGGCTGGGTCCAGCAGCCTCTGACGAGCGTGCTGCTCGTATTGACGATCCTGACATTGTGCTATCACTCGCAGCTCGGCGTGCAGATAGTCGTGGAGGATTACGTTCACGCCGAGGGACTCAAGATTACGATGCTCATCGCCTCGACGTTCGTCCACATACTGTTGGCGGCCGTCGGAGTCGTCGCCGTGCTTAGGCTCGCTTTTGGAGCGTCGGTATGAGCGGTGACTATGATTTCATCGACCACGTCTACGATGTCGTCGTCATCGGCGCGGGCGGTGCGGGCCTACGCGCGACGCTGGGGCTCGCCGAGCAGGGCCTGTCGACGGCGTGTCTGAGCAAGGTATTTCCGACGCGCAGCCACACGGTTGCAGCACAAGGGGGCATCAGCGCAGCGCTCGGCAATATGGGCGAGGATGATTGGCGCTGGCACATGTACGACACGGTCAAGGGTTCTGACTGGCTCGGCGATCAAGACGCGATCGAGTACATGTGTAAGGAAGCGCCCGCTGCCGTTCTAGAGCTCGAGCATTACGGTGTGCCGTTTTCGCGTACCGAGGATGGCAAGATCTATCAACGTCCTTTTGGCGGCATGACGACGCACTTCGGTGAGGGCACGGCGCAGCGCACTTGCGCTGCAGCAGATCGCACAGGCCATGCGATGCTGCACACGCTCTACCAGCAGTCGTTGAAGCACGACGCGGAGTTTTTCATAGAGTACTTCGCCGTCGATCTGATCATGGAGGACGGTGTCTGCCGTGGCGTCGTCGCAATCGATCTCGCCGAAGGCCGTTTGCACCGCTTCCGCAGTCACATGGTCATCCTCGCAACCGGTGGCTACGGGCGTGCGTACTTCTCCTGCACATCCGCGCATATCTGCACGGGCGACGGCAATGCGATGGTTCTGCGCGCGGGGCTGCCGCTCGAAGATATGGAGTTCGTGCAGTTCCACCCGACTGGGGTTTACGGCGCTGGCATGCTCATCACGGAAGGCTCGCGCGGCGAGGGTGGCTATCTGACGAACTCCGAGGGCGAGCGATTCATGGAGCGCTATGCGCCCAACGCGAAGGATCTCGCCTCGCGCGACGTCGTGAGTCGCTCGATCACGATCGAAGTGCGCGAGGGTCGTGGCGTCGGTGCGGAGAGAGATCACGCGCATTTGCACCTGGAGCATCTGGGCGTCGACGTCATCGAGGAGCGCCTGCCCGGTATCGCCGAGACAGCCAAGATCTTTGCCGGTGTCGACGTCACGAAGGAGCCGATCCCGATCATTCCGACGGTCCACTACAATATGGGCGGCGTTCCGACGAACTATTGGGGCGAGGTTGTCACAAAGGACGCCGGCGGACAGGAGCAGATCGTGCCCGGTCTCATGGCAGTCGGTGAGGCGGCCTGCGTGTCCGTGCACGGCGCCAACCGCCTGGGCTCGAACTCGCTGATCGACCTCGTCGTATTCGGGCGCGCTGCGGCGATCCGATGTGGGGAGCTCATTAAGCCGAATGCGAGCTCCAAGCCGTTCGCTGCGAGCGCCGGCGAAGAATCAGTGGCTCGCGTAGATAAGCTGCGCAATGCCAAGGGCTCGTCATCGACTGCGAGCATCCGGTTGGCGATGCAGCGCGTCATGCAGAATCATGCGGCCGTCTTCCGTACCGGTGAATCTCTCCAGGAAGGAATCGATCTGCTCGAGCCGATTTTGGAATCGTTCGAGGACGTCTCCGTCACCGATCGCTCATTGGTCTGGAATACCGACCTCGTCGAAACGATGGAGCTCGAGAACCTGCTCGTCCAGGCGATGGCGACGATCAAGTCTGCGCTGTATCGGACCGAGAGCCGTGGTGCCCAGGCGCGCGAGGACTACAACGAGCGTGACGACGAGAACTGGCTGAAGCACACGCTCGTTTGGGTGGATGAGAGGGGTGGCGTGCGTTTCGGCGACCGTGCCGTGCAGATGGAAACGCTCACCGATGACGTCGAAGCGATTCCACCGAAGGCACGCACGTACTAATTCGTACGCGTGCGAGAAGTCCAGATACTAGCGCAGGGATAGGAATAACCGATGGCAAAGTTCACGCTTCCGGCGAACTCGAAGGTCAAGCCGGGCACGGTGCACAACGAGCCGGGTGGAAACAACCGGAAATTCGCGGTGTATCGTTACGACCCGGATTCGGGGCAAAACCCGCGGCTCGATACCTATAACGTCGACATGGGCAGTTGCGGGCCCATGGTTCTCGACGCGCTCATTAAGATCAAGAATGAGATAGATCCCACGTTGACGTTCCGGCGCTCTTGCCGGGAGGGCATTTGCGGCTCGTGCGCGATGAACATCGATGGTACGAATACGCTGGCGTGCCTGAAGCCTGTCGAGGAAGTCGGTGGCACGATCAAGATCTACCCGTTGCCGCATATGCCTGTCGTCAAGGATCTCGTGCCGGATCTGACGAACTTCTACGCCCAATACGCCTCGATCAAGCCGTGGCTGCAGGCGCGCACGCCGCCGCCGCCGGATCGTGAGCGCCTGCAATCTAAAGAGGATCAGGAGAAGATCAACGAGCCGTCGGCCTGCATTCTGTGTGCATGCTGCTCGACGTCGTGCCCGAGCTACTGGTGGAACTCCGATCGCTATCTTGGACCGGCCGCCTTGTTGCAAGCCTACCGCTGGATCGTCGACAGCCGTGACGAGGCGACGGGCGAGCGGCTGGACGAGCTCGAAGATCCGTTCCGGCTGTACCGCTGTCACACGATTCTGAACTGCGCCAAGGCCTGCCCGAAAGATCTTAACCCCGGGCGCGCGATCGCTGAGATCAAGAAGCTCATGGCCCAGCGGCGCCATTGACGAGCGCACAGAAGGTAGCCACGGGGAGTTCGAGATAGGCCCTGGCCAGGACAGCCGTCGCGCGAGGTTGCGTTGGCGTTGCCGTCGCGGCATGCGCGAGCTCGATGTGCTGCTGATCCACTTCTTCGAGGCATCCTTCGACAAGCTCAGCGACACGGAAAAGCACACGTTTCAGGCACTTCTGGAGCTACCTGATCCCGAGCTGCAGGCCTATCTTATCGCCGGGCGTGCGAGCGAGGATCCCGATGTCGAAGCGCTGCTCGGCCGGATCCG
>JAOTTJ010000372.1 GCA_029864465.1 Gammaproteobacteria bacterium
CTGTAGTACTCGACCGGATGGCCCAGCACGCGTCCCATCGAAGCTGCAACTTCGCCGTAGCTGAGCTTCTGCCCCGCAATGGCCTCAGCGCGGCCGAGCCATTCCTCGGGATGGTCGAACGCCTCGGCCGCGAGACGGCCGATGTCTTGTGGCGCGATGAATACCCGTTCGAGTGTTGCCGGCAGCGGCCCGCTGATCCGGCCGTTCTCGGCATCCTCGCGCCATGGTATGAACGTCGCCATGAAACTCGCCGGGCGAACGATTGTGAACGGAATGTCGAGCGAGCGAATGTAGTTCTCGAGCAGCAGCTTGCTTTCGAATTGCGGCACGCCCGTGTTGAGCGTCGCTTTGGCGACAGACGTATAGATGAAATGCTGTACGCCCGCCCGCTTGGCGGCATCGGCGAACGCCCTGCCTTGACGGATTTCGCCATCGACGCCGACGCCGCGATACTGTTGCACCGAGAATGCGCCATAGGCACCTGCCAAAGCGCGGTCGAGTGACTCCGGATCGTCGAAATCGCCCTGCACCATCTCGATGCCAAGCGCCGTCATGGCGCGCGCTCGTTCACTATTCGGGTCACGCGTCAGGCCTTTGACACGATAGCCACGCGCATTGAGCTCGCGGGCGACAGCGCCGCCCTGTACTCCGGTCGCACCGGCTACGAGAATCGTGCGGGTACTGCGATCGAAATCTTGAGCTGATGCGACAAACGGCATGGATACGAGTGCGGTGAAGAGCAATCCGACGAATCGAACAAGAGGCGCTTTCATTGTAGCTTTTGGTCCTTGCCCGTCCTAGCGTTTGTCGGTGCGCGTCGACTTGCCATTGTCGTTGCTTCGCTCTAGCGCCGTGCGTGCCGTTGCCTTCGACCAACGCACGAAATGCCAGAGCTGATCGGTCAGCCTGGGTGAGTTGGACTGTTCGAAGGGATGATCGCGAATCTCCTCGAGCGCTTTGCGATAACGCTCAAGGTCCTGTCCGAGCCGCTCGATCTCGTCCGCTGCCTCCTTGGTGACAGCCAGATCGGTGCGTTCGCTCTGGTTCTCTCGGCGCAGTTTTGCGATTAGCTCGTTGCTCATGATCAGCGGGTCGGTTCGGGCCAGCGGCTTAGTCTAGCGGATTCGCGGCGACTGCCGTGACAGGCGCAAACGACTATCCCGTGGGGCCCCCGGTTTGTCAACATAGTTGCACGTCGCTACTATCTGCGCATGGGTCTGGCCGACAAGCAATGCGTTCCTTGCCGTGGTGGTGTTCCGCCAATGCCTCGCGAAGACGCCGAGCAGCTGCTTAGCGAGCTCGACCAGGGCTGGGTACTCAATGATGCCGAGCACCTCCAGCACGACTTCGCGTTCGGCAATTTCGTCATCGCGCTGGATTTCGCTAACCGCGTCGGCGCGATCGCCGAGGAAGAAAACCACCATCCCGATCTGCATGTCGCCTGGGGACGTTGCACGGTGGAGATCTGGACGCACAAGATCAGCGGATTGACCGAGAGCGATTTCGTATTCGCGGCCAAGGTCGACCGCGCGCGTCAGGCTTTCGAGGCCGAGATCGCCTAACTCATCACGGCCAGATACAGCCTGGCACGAATACGCTGCCGTCGAGGATCTTGCGTGCCGTCCTGACGATTCCCGCTGACTCCACCGTCGGTTGCCCGGGAGATCCCGCGATGGCGAGCGTGACATCTAACGAGCCCGACGGGTGCTCGATGCCTACGACGCCGTCCCTCGCAGCGTCGCGGTCGGCTAGGGGCGCGGCAATTGTGCCGTCGAGCATCGCAGAGGTACCGACGCAAATGCCACCCGTGACGGCGTGGGCCGCGTGTAGACGCAGCGGTGTCAGATAACGCGACGAGATCACGCCGCCCGATCGTGGCCGCGCGAGCAGCGCGACCTTCGGCACCACGAGCTCGTCAACGTCGCCGAGCCCCATTCGCCGGCCCGCCTCCCGGCGGGCGCTTTCGATACGCGCGAGCAATGCCTCGTCGCTCATGATCTCGTTCGTCTCGTAGCCTGTCAGGCCGAGCTCCGTGGCCGAGAACAGGATCATCGGCATCGCGACATCGATGCAGGTCACGCTCAGGCCGTCGATGTCTTCGCGTGAGGCACCGGTCGGAAAGAGCGCACCGGTTTTCGAGCCGACAATACTCGAGAAGTTGAGAAGAATCGGCGCGGCGCTGCCGGGTACGCCGTCGATCGTCTGCGCGCCTTCGTATTCGACGCGACCGTCGGGCGTTTGCACAATCGCTTCGATGCGGCTCTGTGTGTTGACGTTGTAGATGCGTATGCGCGTCTCGCCGGGCGAGGGCTCGACTAGTCCGCGCTCGATGGCGAACGGGCCGACCCCAGAGAGCATGTTGCCGCAGGATGGTGCCGTGTCGACGAAAGCCTTGTCGATCGAGACCTGCGCAAACAAGTAGTCGACGTCGGCGTCTGCCTGCGATGACTTGCTTACGATAGCGACTTTGCTCGTCAACGTAGCCGCGCCGCCAATACCGTCGATCTGGCGCGCGTCCGGTGAGCCCATTGCTGCGAGCAGCACGCGGTCGCGTGTGGCGACGTCACCTGGCAAATCGTCGCTCAGAAAATACGGCCCACGCGACGTGCCGCCGCGCATGTAAAGACAAGGAATCGCACGTTGCGTCATGGTTTCATCCGAAGGGCCAGGGGAGCTCGAAGACGGCCTGTAGTAACCCGCTCGGCAGCTCAACGAGCAGGACGCGCGACAGCAGGCCAAGCACCGCAACCGCGGCCGCTGTGAGTCCGAGCGTCTTCGGCCACGCCGTTTTTGCCTTGACGCGCAAGAATGCGATGAAGAATAAGAGCGTCGCGAGCACGAAGCCGAGCACGGCAGTGGCGGCTGTGAGCACAGCGAACCACGCGATGTTCGGCCAGAGGCGGTTGCCGAGCGGGGCATCCGCAGGGGCGTTGGCCTCGAGGTCGAAGTTGACCGGGTCATCTGCGGGTCCAAGGCCGATCTTGGCCGTGAGATAGGCCGCCACACTCAGCGTGACGATGGCGACGCCCATCGGGAACATGCTGCCGAGCGGCGAGAGTTGCTGGCTGCTCCAGATTGCGTAAAGCGCTACCGCCGAGATACCGGCCAGGAACAAGATTTGCGGGCGACGGTCATGTGCTCGTCCGGCGTCGACATCGGTCGCGGGCTCCGTGTCAGTGTACCCGCCGCGCGCGCCGAGCCAGACGGAGACGATCGCAACGAGAAGAATAATGATGACACCGGGG
>JAOTTJ010000062.1 GCA_029864465.1 Gammaproteobacteria bacterium
CTTCGGCGTGCCCGGCTCGTCGGGGATGGCGATCCTGCTCGGCGCGTTCGTGATGCTCGGCATTACACCCGGGCCCGAGCTTGCTCTGGAGGGCATGGACGTCGTGCTCACATTGATCTGGGCGCTCATGATCGCCAACGTGCTGGCGGTCGCTCTGTTCTTCGCGCTCGCCCCGGCGTTTGGCTATCTGAGCTATGTGCGCGGCAGTCTACTGATTCCATTCGTTTTCACGCTGACCTATCTAGGCTCTTACCTGAGTCAGCGTGCCTGGGAGAACCTCGTGCTGCTGACCGCGCTCGGCGGCCTCGGCTATCTCATGAAAAAATACGACTGGCCGCGGCCTCCGTTCGTCATCGGCTTGATCCTCGGACCGATCATGGAGGACTCCTTTCACAAGGCCTGGGCGCTCTGGGGGCCGGCATTCCTGTTGCGTCCCGGCGCGCTCTCGATGCTCGCGCTGATCGCGGTGAGCCTGGGCGTCTACATTCGCCAGACGCGAAGGTCATCCACGGAGTTTCCCCATGCAGCATGACGCCTCACCCGGTTCATTCACGACGGCTCTGAGCGGGCGCGTGCTCACGGCCGTGCTGATGTTCGGAATTTTCGTCACGATGACGCTCATGGCGCTCGGCTTTCCAGAGAAGGCCCGCCTCATGCCGCTCCTGGCGGGAGTGCCGGGCTCGGTCCTGGCGTTCATTGCTGTGCTCCAGGAGTTTCGCAAGGTCGGTGTGGACAATGAGCCCGATGAAAGCGCGCGAGGCAACGAACGGCAGATGCTCGTCTGGATGATGCGGTATTTCCTGGGGATACTCGCGTTCGGCTTTCTCTACGCTGGCCCCGTGCTCGTGCTCGCGTTTCTGCGTTTCGCCAAGCGGGAGCCGCTCGCGATCGCGGCTGCGGGTGCCTCGGGGACATGGGCCGTGCTCTATGGCCTGTTCGAGCTCACGTTCCAGATCCCGTTGTTCGACGGGCTCGTGCTCGAATGGCTTGCCGCCTGAGCAGCTACGCCGATTGCGAGCGTCGCCGCGAATGGCTACGCGCATAGCCTCGACTGACGCCGCCCGGCGGTAACTGCATCACAATCGTGGCGGTGGACGGTAAGACCTACGACTGACCTGAGAGGCGCTATCTCGAGGAGATTCTCGTCACGCCGCAGCCACAACCCGGTGTCTGAATCTGCGCGCCGGGACGGGCTTGGGGACGCGACCGCGAGGCAAAAAAAACGGCGCCTCGAAGGAGGCGCCGTCGTAATATTCGGAGGAAGATCCGAACGGATTAGTTGTTGCCGAACCTCGCGGTAAACTCCACGCCCCAGGTATCGGGCGCCGCGTAACCGACCTCCCAGACACCTGAACGGCCCGCGCCGCAGAGATTGATGATGCGCTCGTCGGAGATGTTGTAGCCGAACAGCGAGGCCTGCCAGTTGCCCTCCGGCGGCTCGTACGTCGCACGGACGCGCCATTTCGCATAGCCATCCTGCAGGCACTGCGTGGAGTTCTGGCCTACGACCGCCTGGTCCCAGTCGTACTCGTCCTGGATGTAGACGCCGAGCTGGGGACGGATCGTGCCGCCGTTGGCGAGCTGGAACTCGTGCTCGATGAACGCGTTGATCGTCCAGTCGGGCGTTCGCGCCAGAATCGCGTTGCCGGAGCCGTCGACGGTGACGGTAGTGCCAAGATCCTCGTCGAACGTCAGGTACTGGAACGAGCTGTACTCCTGGTCGAGAACGCCGAGATCGAGCGAGAAAAACCCGCCGTCCCAGGGGATGGCCCTGAGCTCGAGCTCGATGCCCGTGATGTCGACGTCGGAGACGTTCTGCGTCAGCTCGACGTTCTGATCCGGACCGAACTGACCGCTCGAGTTGTCGAGCGCGATCTCCTCTTGCTTGTCCGTGTATTTCATGAAGAACACGTCCGCGGCCATGCGTATCCGGCCGTCCCAGAGCGAACCCTTGAAGCCGAGCTCGTAGTTCGTCACGTACTCGGGCCCGAACGCCTTCAACGCCGCAAACTCGGGCACGAGGTTCACGTTGAGCTCGTCGTTGAACGCGCCCGTGAGATAACCCTCGGAGATCGTGAAGTAGACGATGCCGCTGTCGATCGTATCGCCGCCTTCCAAGTTGCGCGTGAGGCTGACCATCGGCGTGAACTCGTCGTAGGTCGCGCGCTCGTTGTTGTAGACACCGTTATCGATCACCTTGTCGCGGTTTAGCACGATCGTCGGCGCGCACATCTCGGTCGACGGCGGATCGCCGGGACCGTGCGTGCAGGTGTTGATACCGTTCTGATCGAGCCCGATTGTGACCTCGACGTTCTCGAGCGTGCGCGTGTCTTCAGTGTAGCGTCCGCCTACGGACAGCTCCCAGGCCTCGCTGATCGCATAGTTGAAGTGCGCATAGAGCGCGTTCGACTTGGCCGTCACGTAATCGTGATTGGCATTGATGCCGTCGAACGCGGTGCCCGGCAAGCGCTCGAAGATATCCTGGCCCTCGAGCGCGCAGACGATATTATCGTCGGGAAGCCCGTTGATCGTATCGGCGACCGGATCGTATGCAGCCTGCCACCTGCTCAGACACGTGCGGTCGCCGGCCTTGCTGATGTCGTCCAGCCAGTAGAACCCGGCGGTCATGTTGAGGCGATCGTTGATGTCGGCGTTGAACAGCGTCTCGAACTCGCTCGATGCGCGGTTTTGGCCGCGTGCGCCGAACGGGCTCATGCCCACGCCGTCGATCTTGAACTCCGTGAAGTCGCGGTCTTGCAGATAGCGGTACTCGTTATAGCGTCGCGCGCCCTTGATCTGCCAGTTGAAGTTCTCGAACGGCCCGAGCGCCTCTTGTGTGTCGTAGGTTGCGTCGACCGTAATCCATTCGTTGTCCACGTAGGACTTCGTGTCGAAATCCTGTGAGGTTACGTAGTCGCCCTGCGCGCGCGAAGTCTGACAAGATTCCATGGCCGCGATCGTCGTGCCGCGGCCGAGAAACTCGACCCGGCCGATGCCGTTGAACGCACCGCCTCCCCAGGCGCCGTTGCCATCGGCGAACGGTCCGGGTAGGCCCGACACGTCCTGGCCGTCAGCCACGAGCGCATCGATGAGGTCTTGGTCCGGGTAGGCGTAGCACGAGTTCCCGCGGTCGTCGTCGCGGTCGTACATGAGGTTGATGCGCGTATCGATTGTCCAGTTGTCGGTGGGCTCCCACCGCAAAGCAGCACCGAAATTCTGTGTCTCCTCGCCCGCCGTGTCCTCGTTGAGGAAGCGGTTGTACCAGTAGCCGTCGTAGCTCTCGTAGCCGACGTTGAAGCGCGCGTAGAGGTTGTCGGTGATCGGCGTGTTGACCATGCCGCGGACATCCGCTCGGCCATAGTTGCCGGCGCGCAGGGTCAGCTCCGAGTCGAAGTCCGGTCCCGGTTTGGCCGTGATGATATTGACGGCGCCGCCGGTCACGTTCCTGCCGAACAGTGTGCCCTGGGGTCCTCGCAGCACCTCGATGCGCTCGACGTCGACCGTGCTGTTGAACGCTCCGAGATTACCGACCTGGATGTGACCGTCGATATAGACTGCGGTGCCGAAGACCTGCGCGGGATTCGAGAACCCACCGCCCAAGCCGCGGATATAGAGCAGCGTATCGTTGGCGCGCACATCCTCGGTCAGGCTGATGTTCGGTACGACGTCGGTGATGTCCATGAGGTTGTAGACGCCTTGCGCCTGCATCGCGTCGGACGTGATGGCCGCGACCGACATCGGCAACGTCGACAGGCTCTCCTCGCGGCGGCGGGCCGTTACGACGATTTCCTCGAGCATCGCCTGGGCGGACGACGATTGTTGCGCGAGCGTCTGGCCGGGGCCCACGAGTAGAGCACCGGTGCATAGCAGACCGGATAGACGAAAATAGGAACTGATGTTCATGAAATGAGCCCTCCTGATAGTTTCTGACGATTCCAGCCCCTTCGGCTGTCGGGTCGGTTTCCACAGCCCAGACATCTTCCAAGCTGGCGGTCGAACGCCTCGGAACGATCACTGACCGCAATTGTGTTGTTAATTAGCAACATTCATCTCGCTCCTAGCCATAGAACGACCGCGCGACAAATGCGAATGAGAAGCGACAATGCGCCAGAACGTTCGATTTTGCAAGATATTTTAGACTCGGTTTAAATTTCGGTGGCTCTTCGCCGCGTTGAATTTTCCGTTGTGCTTCTGCGACGCCAACGCGCCGAAGTGTCGCGGCTCGTCAGAACCTGCTATTGGCGTGCCAATGCGTAGTCTGCTCGTGTTTCTCGCACTGACGTTGATGGCGGCGTGCGCTCCGCAGAGTCTGTTTGGTCTACGTCTACAGGCTCGCGAGCCACTCGTCGTCGGAGCCCTCGGCGACATCGTCGAACAGATACGCACCGAGATAACGCTCGCCCGTGTCGGGCAGCATGACGAGCAGTACCGAGCCGGGCTCGGCGGACTCGGCCGCCTTGAAAGCCGCCGCGAGTGTCGCGCCGGCCGAGATGCCGACGAAAATGCCTTCCTCGGCCGCAAGCCGGCGCGCGCAAGCCTTGGCTTCCTCGTCGCCGACCGGCAAGAGCTGATCGTGCAGATCGGTGCGCATAACGTCGGGTAGGAAATCCGGCGTCCAGCCTTGGATCTTGTGCGGCTTCCAGTCGCCGCCACCGATCAGCGAGGCGCCTTCGGGCTCTGTCGCGACGATCTTGACGTCGGGCCGCGCAACCTTGATGACCTCACCTGCACCTGTGAGCGTGCCGCCCGTGCCCCAGCCCGTGACCCAATAGTCGAGCCGGCGCCCGGCGAAATCACGCAGGATCTCAGGCCCGGTCGTCTGGGCGTGGTAGGCGGGATTGGCGGGGTTCTCGAACTGACGCGCAGGAAACCAGCCGTGTTTCTCGGCGAGCTCGTTAGCCAGCTTGACCATGCCCGTGCCCTTCTCGGCGGCCGGCGTCAGAATGACCTTCGCGCCGAGCGCGCGCATGATCTTGCGCCGCTCGACCGAGAACGTCTCGACCATCGTCGCGACGAAGCCGTAGCCCTTGGCCGCTGCGACCATCGCGAGCGCGATGCCGGTGTTGCCGGACGTCGCCTCGACGATCGTTTGCCCTGGTTTCAGCACGCCGCGCCTCTCGGCATCGTCGACGATCGCGAATGCGAGGCGGTCCTTGACCGAGCCGAGCGGATTGAAGGCCTCGATCTTGACGTAGATCGTGACGTTATCGGGGGCGATGCGGTTGAGCTTGACGACCGGCGTGTTGCCGATCGTGTCGAGAATGCTGTCGTAGATCATGTTGTCGACCCGTTCTTTCGAGTTGTTGTTTAAACGGCGCGGGCGGGGCGCGCGCGCCGCTGGCTCTGTGCTCCTTTATAGGCCACGTGCCGTTCCGGCGCAAACCATCCGTATTGCTCGGCGAGCCCGGTGGTCTCCCCGACGAGCAGCAGTGCGGGACTTTGAATATCGAGCTCAGCGGCGGCCTCGGTAAGCTCGCCGAGCGTCGTCGTGATCACGCGTTGCTCCGGGAGTGTGCCGCGCTCGACGATCGCGATAGACAGCGATGGCGAGTTGCCGGCCGCGAGCAGCGCCTCGGCGATTTGCGGGTAGCGTGCGACGCCCATATACAAGGCCAACGTCTGGCCGCTCGGTAGCAGGCCGAGGTCCAGATCGGCGCTCGACTCGGTGTGCCCGGTCGTCAGCAGAACGCTCTGGGTCACGCCGCGCAGCGTCAGTGGGATGCCGGCATACGCTGCACACGCGATCGCGGCGGAGACGCCCGGTACGACCTGAAATGGCAGACCCGCGGCCGCCAGGGCCTCGAGTTCCTCGCCGCCGCGGCCGAAAATCATCGGGTCGCCGCCCTTGAGGCGACACACGCGTTTGCCGCGTTTGACCTGCTCGACGAGCAGGCGGTTGATCTGTGCCTGGGCGATCGACGGGCGCCCGGCTCGTTTGCCGACGCTGATGAGCTCGGCATCGCGGCGCGCGAACTCGAGAATCTCGGCGGGCACGAGGCGGTCATAGAGGACGACCTCGGCCTGGCTCAGCAGCTGACGCGCGCGCAGCGTCAGAAGATCCGGGCAACCCGGACCGGCGCCGACGATATAGGCCTCGCCCGTGCGTGCGCCGCTCGCCGTGTGCCAGCGATCGAGCGCCTGCTCGAGCGCGGCCTCGGCCACGGCTGGACGACCCGCGTACACCTGATCGGGAATCGGGCCTTCGAGCACGGACTCCCAAAAGCGCCGGCGTTCGTCCATATCGGTGATCGCGGTTCTGACGCGTCCGCGCCAGCGCCCGGCCAGCGTTGCGAGCGCGCCGAGTTGCTGCGGAATAAGCGTCTCGATGAGGCCTTTGACCCAACGAGCGATCACGGGTGCGTGGCCGTCGCTCGAGATCGCGATCGTCACGGGGTCGCGGCGCACGACGGCCGGCATGATGAAGGAGCAGCGCTCGGGATCGTCGACGACGTTGCAAAACGTCTGGGTGGCCTCGGCCACTTCGAACACATGCTCATTGAGCGACTTGTCATCGGTCGCTGCGACGATGAGCCAAAACCCTGCGAGTGTCTGGTCTGAGAACGCCTGCTCGAGCCAGTCGATTTCGCCGTCGCGTTCCAGGTCCCGGAGACCGGCCGTCACATCAGGGCTCAGCACAGTTACACGTGCGCCGGCACGTACGAGCTCGCGCGTCTTACGCTCGGCGACACTGCCGCCACCAATGACGGCGCAGCGCCGGCCGCGTAGCCGCGCGAAAATCGCCAGATTGTCTGACCGGGTCGAGTCCATGTGCCGGAATCCTGAGCCGCCTCAACATGCGGGCGGCAACAATACCGCCCGGTGTGCCTCGGCCCCAAGACCTTGTCATTCTTCGCTTATTCCAAGCTGGAATGTTCGTTCTGGAGCCGCAATCTCCAGGAAACATGCGGTTGACAGCCCGTTGTAACGAATGGTTATATAGATGCCAGCGAAGCCGCCAACTCTGCCGAGGAAGCGGCTTTTTGGTTCTTGGTCCGGTAGGTCGCCTGACTGGACAGTGCAATGACGCTCAAGCAACTCAAATACCTGATCGCGATCGTCGATAGCGGCCTCAACATCACCGCAGCTGCCGAGCGCCTCTATACGAGCCAGCCCGGGATCAGCAAGCAGCTCAAGCAGCTCGAGGGCGAGCTCGGCATGCAGCTGTTCACGCGCAAGGGCAAGAGCCTTGCAGCGATCACGCCGGCCGGCGAGGAAGTCATCGACCGCGCCAGACGAGTGCTGCGCGAGGTCGAGAACATCACGAGCCTGTCACGCGAGCTCAAGGGCGAGCAGACCGGCACGCTGTCAATCGCCACGACCCATACGCAGGCGCGCTACGTGCTGCCCGAGGTCATCCAAGCGTTTTCCGAGCGCTATCCGAAGGTCGATCTCGAGCTGCATCAGGGAACGTCCGAGCAGATCGCCGAGCTCATCAACACGCATCAGGTCGATTTCGCGATCGCGAGCGGCTCGCGCAAGCTCTTCTCGAACCTCAAAGTCTTGCCGATCTATCACTGGAACAGGATCGCGCTCGTGCCCAAGGGCCACGAGCTGGCCCAGGACAAGCGCGCGCTGACGCTGCAGTCGCTTGCGGCCTACCCGCTCGTCACCTATGTGTTCAGTCTCACGGGTGAGTCTTCTTTCAAGCAGGCGTTCCAGGCTGAAGGCCTCGACCCGCGCGTCGCATTCACGGCGCGCGATGCGGACATTATCAAAACCTACGTGCGCATGGGCATGGGTGTCGGGATCATCGCCTCGATGGCGTACGAGTGCCGGGATCAGGATGATCTGAAGGCTATCGACGCGACCGGGCTGTTCCCGCGCATCACAACCTGGCTAGGCTTTCCGAAGGACATGGTCTTGCGTAGTTACATGCTCGACTTCATCCATCTGTTGGCGCCGCATCTGCCGCTCGGCATCATTCGCGAGGCGGCCAAGGCCGAGACGCCCGAGGCGCTCGAAGCATTGCTCGGCGATGTCGAACTGCCCGTGCGCGGTGGCTGCCCGGAAGACTCCGCCGCCGCGGCTTAGGGTCACTGTCCCCTCAAGAGGATTTCTCGAGCGACGCGCTCGGCCGACTCCATGGCGGCTTCCATCCCGCGGCTCTTAAAGCCCAGGTGCTCACCACAGAAGCGAATGCGTCCGTGCGCGACGCTCATGTCGGCGGCCAGCTCGTTGACTTGGCCCGGTCTGAAGTAAGCCCAGCCGCCGAGCGCGTGCGGGTCCGTGCCCCAGGACTTGAGCTCGATGAACTCGAGTTGGTCCTTGGCCGCCGGTCGAATCGCCTCGATCTCGGCGATGACGCGACGCCCGGCATCGGCGTCGGGTAGCGCATCGAGACGGTGTGCGTTCGGCCCCATCGCCCACGTCGTGAAGCTCGTGACCTCGTCGGGGTCCTCGCCGTTGCGTGCAGCGATAACCATGCCGGCGACGCCGTCGGTGTACATGCTCGCCGCGTAGCCGTCCTCCTTCCAGAATTCGGACTTGTGGGCGAGATAGACCTGCGTCATGGACTGATACGGTACGCTCTTGACGGCTTGCGCCTGCGTGCCCGCAAGCGGCGGATCTACGTGTAAGTCCTTCAGCACCGAGAACGGCAACGAGCAGATCACGTCTGGCGCCTCGTACACGGTGCCGTCCGCGCAGCGCACCTCGGTCTTGTTGTTGCCCGTCGTGATGGCCGTGACGGCCTTTTCGAAGTGAACCTCGTTGGTCAGTGCCCCGGCCATGGCCTCAGGGATACGTTGCACGCCATCCTTGGCCGTGAAGCCGAGGCTGCCCTGGGGCGCGACGGCGCGCTGCTCGAGTGAAAAAGCTGCGCGCAGGAACATCAGCAGCGTCGAGACATCCGTGGCGTCATCGCCGAAGCTTACGTTGATCCCGTAGCCGATTCGGATGATCTCGTCGGAGAGCCCCAGACCGTGCATCCAATCGCGCATCGAGATGTCATGAATGGCGTGCTTGGGATCGAGCCATTCGTCGGGGCTCTCGAGCGGGCACTCGCGCATCGTAAGCACACGGTGATAGTTCCAAGGCAGAAGCTCGCGGTCCTGCTCGGGGAATGGGTTGGACGCGTGGTCTGCCCACTCCGACTGACGGATGATTTCGTTGCCGAGCACGAAGTCCTGTTCGCGAAAGAACTCGAGCATGGGCGTCACGTCGACGAGCTCGACGCCAAGGCGCTCGGCTACGCCGATGAGCCGGGCGTAACCCGCGCCGATGTACGTACCGCCGGCTTCTTTGTTGTTGCCGAGCTGGCGCATCGAGTGCACGCGACCGCCAACACGGTTCTGTGCTTCGATAACCCGCACGTCGACCCCTGCGGCCTCTAGCTCCAGTGCGGCGGTTAAGCCCGCAAGTCCTGCGCCGATGACGATGACGTCGTGGTGATTGTCGGCAGGCATGCGTTCGACTTCTCAGCCGGCCGCAACGCCACACAGCGACGGTTTCGGCTCCCCGGGTCGTCCCGAGAGACAACAATTGACGGCACAGAAGTCGTGGCTCGGACCGAATCGGCCGAGCGCGCGCCGCTCGGCGGACGCGTCCATACGCTCCTCGATGAGCTCACGGATCATCGCAACGTAGCTCGGATGGCTGCCGACCGTGCCGGCGCGCACGAGATTGACGCCCGCATCAGCTGCAGCTTGCTTCGCTTCGACGTCGAGATCGAGCACGACCTCCATGTGATCGCAGACGAAGCCGATCGGTGCGACGACGACGTCGGTCGTGCCTTGCTTGCCCTTCTCCACGAGTACGTCCTCGATCCGCGGCTCGAGCCAGGGCTCGCCGTAAGAGGCGTTGTTGCTCTGGTAGGCGAGCTCCCAATGCGTGCGGCCGAGGGCAGCGGTGACGAGCTGGGCGGATTCGGTGAGCTGAGCCTCGTACGGTGCATGCTGCGCCATCGACACCGGCAGGCTATGCGCCGTGAACACGAGCGGTGCGAGCTCGCGCCGCTCGGCCGGCACGGTCGCCAGCGCATCACGCACGCGCTCGGCCATGGCCTGGACGAAACCGGGATGGTTGTAGCCCAAGCGGAGCTTGTCGATGATCGGCGGGCGCTCGATGTTCACGGTCGCAGTGTAGAGGTCCTCGCGGTACCGTCGGCAGCCGCTATAGGAACCGAACGTGCTCGTGATGTAGGCGATCGCGCGCTCGATGCCGTCGGCATGCATCTGCGCGAGCGTATCGTTGAGAAACGGATGCCAATTGCGGTTGCCCCAGTAGACGGGCAGATTGATGCTGTGCGCGGCGAGCTCGGCCTCGAGCGCGGCGATCAGATCGCGCGTGTGTGCGTTGATCGGGCTGACCCCGCCGAAGCGCTGGTAGCGCCGCGCTATGCCCTTGACGGCCTGTGGCGGCAGCTTCAACCCCTCGAGAACGTTCTCGAGAAAAGGCATGACGTCGTCGGGGCCTTCCGGTCCGCCGAACGACACGACGAGCACGGCGTCGTAGTCGTGCGCCGTTGGGTCGTAACGCTCCGGGCTCGCGTCGGGGCTCGACGGCTCAGTCACTCGGCGCGACCTCCGGTTGCGGGCACTGCCAGGCAACCTTGCCGACGAAGAACGGGCCGAGGCTGTCGAGATACTGAGACGTCTGCTCGGTCTTGCGCATCTCCTCGACGATGGCCGACAGCGGAAACAGGTTCGGGCCGAGCAGGCCGATGACGAAATCGTTATCGTGCTTGTCGAGACCATGGCAGGCGAGGCGGATGTCCGCGGCGAGACCTGCGAAGCCGTAGCGCTTGCCCAGCGTGCCGTGCTCGGCGAGGATCTGGCGCTGCTTGGCGTCGGGCAGCGTCTGGAAAATCTTCGCGCGCTGTAGCGGATACCAAACGGCCCATTTGAAATCCGGGTTTCTGGTTTTCATACGCGGTTTGATCAACAGCGTGTCCTCGAGATCCGGCTCATAGCCGATCGAGTACGTGCGCCCGAGCATGTTGAGCTCGGGCTTGTGCGTGTAGCTCGAGAACGGTTCCGCGTTGAGCAGATCGCGCACCGTCGTGACGAAATAGTCGGGATCCTCGGCCATGACGAGGAGCCCGATGCCTTGCGCGTCGGTGACGTCGAGGTAGAGCACGCCCTCGATGCCGGCAGCCTCGAGCGCGTGCGCTGCAGCTTCGCTGTCGGCGCAGCCGCCGAAGGCCATGAACTGCATGAACAGGCGCTTGTCGAGCGAGATCGTCTTGCCGTGGTGCATGCCCTTTTCGCTGAGGTCCAGCGGCGGCGCCTCGGTCTCGGCTTGGCTTTCGTGCGGATGTCCGTTGCTCATGTCGGGCTCCTCATGCGTTCTCTCTCAGGCGTTTTCATTGTGTACGGTCTCGACGAGCGCCTCGACGCTCTCGAGCGGGGTTTGCGGCAGGATGCCGTGGCCGAGATTGACGATGTGGCCGATCGGCTCGACGGCCTCGAGCAGGCGCTCGGCCGCCGCGCGCGTCGCCTCGGGTCCGCCCAACAAGACGGCCGGATCGATGTTGCCCTGCACGGCGCGCGTGTCGCCGTACTGCTTCTGCAAACCTTTGATGTCGATGCGCCAGTCGCATGCCAGAACCTCGCATGGCAGGCTCGCATACGCGTCCATCAGATGCGGCGCGTTTTGCAGGAACAGGATCCGCGGTACGCCGGCTGCACCGACCGTGCTCAGCAAGCTCTCGAGATGCGGGCGGATCAGTCGCTCCCAGTCGGGCAATGCGAGCACGCCGGCCCAGGAGTCGAATATCTGCACGGCGTCGGCACCGGCCTTGTGCTGCAAGATCAGATACTCCGCCATCAGGGCCGAGAGCTTCGCGAGCAGCGCATCGAGCGCATCGGGTTCACTGGCTGCAAATGCGCGCAGCGTCGGGAAGTCTTTGACCCCCTTGCCTTCGACCAGATAGGCCGCAAGCGTCCACGGCGCACCGCAAAAGCCGAGCAGCGCCGTGTCCTCCGATAGAGCCATGCGCGACATTTTGAGCGCTGCGATGACCTCCGGCGCGAGCTTGTCGCGATCCGGCTCGGGAAGCTTCTCGACATCGGCCGCCGAGCGAATGGGCTGCGCAACGATAGGCCCGGGCGCAAAATCGAACTCGATGCCGAGCGCCGGGAGCGGGCTCATGATGTCGGCGAACACGATCGCTGCGTCGAACGCAAAACGCTCGAACGGCATCAATGTCACCTCGGTCGCAAGCTCGGCAGACGTCGCAAGATCCTTGAATGAATGTTTGGCGCGCAGCGCGCGGTACTCGGGCAGATAGCGTCCTGCCTGACGCATGATCCAGAGCGGCCGTCGCGGCGTGGGTTCGCGCTGGATGGCTTTGAGCATCAGTCTATCGATGGGGTTAGTCATGCACGTTCTCTCGGTCGGCGGATTCGGGGCTCGGGGTCTCGGGCTCGAGCGTCAAGCGGTAGCCGACGCCGCGCACGGTATGAAAGTGCTCGGGTGCCTCGGGGTTGCGTTCGAAACGCTTGCGCAGGCGCACGATGAAGTTGTCGATCGTGCGTGTGGATGGGAATACCTCGTAGCCCCAGACCTTGTCGAGGATGTCCTCGCGCGGGACGATCGAACCGGCTTGATCGGACAGCACTTTGAGGATCATCGCTTCCTTGTGCGTGAGCGCATGCTCCGTGCCGTCCCAGGCATGCGCGTGATACGTTTTGAAATCGATCGTATTGCCCGCAAAGCTCAGGCTGTCGTCGTTGGCGCTGTACCAATCGCCGCGGCGCAGGATGGCCGCGACACGCAGTAGGAGTTCCTTGAGATGAAACGGCTTGCCGAGATAGTCGTCGCCGCCGGCCTCGAGCCCGCGAATGCGGTCGTCGGCATCGCTCTTGACGGTCAGGAACATGACGGGCGTTTGCTTGCCGTCACGGCGCATGGCCTCGCAAACTTCCAGGCCATTGAGATTCGGCATCATGACGTCGAGCAGGACGAGGTCGTAATTGTTCGCTCGGATCTTCTCGAGCCCTTCGGCACCATCGTGCGCGACATCGGTCGAATAGCCCTCGACCTCGAGGTTCTCGCTGATGCCCGCGGCGAGATGCGCCTCGTCGTCGACGACGAGAATGCGTGCGCGCGCGCTCATGGTGCTTTCGCTTCGGGCCAGCTCACGGTCACGGTCGCGCCTCGACCCGGCCCTTC
>JAOTTJ010000373.1 GCA_029864465.1 Gammaproteobacteria bacterium
CTTCCTGGTCTCACCGCACCATGGGCAGCGGAACGAAGCCCGTGAGCGTGAATTTCTGGACGCGTCGGTTCTCGGGTTTCAACGGCGTGACCTCCGCCGAGTAGAGGTTGCCTTGCGAATCGACGGACATGTGATGCAGCGTGCCGAACTGCCCAGCGTCGGAGCCCCATGATCCGAATGCGTCGAGGTATTCCAGCGTCTCGCGATCGAAGACCATGATCTGCGCCTGGCTGCGATTGGCTACGTACAGGTAGCGCTGCGCCGTGTCCGGTGAGAACGCGAGGCCGGCGGCAGTCGTCCCGTTACCGCAATCCGGTGCATGGCACTCACGCCCGATGAACACCTGATCGACGAACTGCCCATCTAACGTGAAGATCTGCACACGTCGCCCGCCACGATCGCCGACGTAGACAAGACCATCCGTCGAGACCTTCACCGCATGCACAGGCGGCCTGAACTGTGGCGCACCGTCAGGGCCGATCGGCTCACCCGGCGCCGGGGGGTCGTCTGACGGGACGTTGCCGAATGCGCCCCACATACGCTTGAACGCACCGGTATCGGCATCGAACACGATGACGCGTTTGTTGCCGTAGCCATCAGCCACGAAGAGCTCGTTCGTCGGCCCATGTACGAACATGTCCGCCGGCCGATATAGATTTTCCGTATCGGCATTCGTCTTCATCTGACCGGGCTTGCCGATCTGCATGACGAATTCACCATCTCTCGTAAACTTCAGGATCTGGTCCTCTTCGGCGTTACCCCCGACCCAGACAAAACCCTGAGGATCAACGTGAATGCCATGCTCTGCCTGCGGCCAATCGAAGCCGGCTCCGGGCCCACCCCAGCCCTGCACGAAGTTGCCGTCCGCATCGAACTCCAGCACGGGCGGTGCAGCCCTCGACTTCTCCTCGTCACTCAACGTGCCCGGCCGCTGCAACACCCAAAGATGATCCTGATCGTCGTTCCAGGTGCTCGCGACGAGAGCCATGACCCATTGGCTTGGAAGTTTTGGCCACGACCCTTCTGCACGAAACTTAGGCACCTGCTGAACCGTTGCACGAGTCTGCGCGAACACCGACCCGCTTTCGGTCACTATCATCGATCCGAGGGTCGCAATTGAGACCATCGCGAGCATCCAAAGCGTCTTCCTCATCGAGGTATCCTTATTGTTGAAAGGGACACTGGCCCCATACGCGCCGGTCACGGCCTGATCCGAACGGCTGCTTCGGCTAGCTGCAAACGTTCCCACGATAAGTAACCGAGCGCAAGAAGTTTACAATTGGACTCGGAGCCGAGAAGAAACGACTTTAACAAACACACGTAACTGTGAAGCGGCAGCTCGTGGCCGATAGCAGGCACTGGAACCAGATCTACATCGGAGGTTTTCAGCGGCAGCGTTGGAGCGTAAAGCGCTGTACGAATTGTAGAGGCAATCCGGGCCGACCGAGTGGAGCCGCTCGTCCTCCAGTCGTAGAATCAAGCCAATGCGCCTGACAATCCATGGCGCTCGAGGTCGGCGCGGAGACTGGAGGGGACGTATGAGATTGCTTGTCGCGACGCTCATGTTGTTCGCGGGCACGATGCCCGCCGCGGCCCAATGGCTGGATCGCCCCTGGCCGGGCATCCCGCGCACAGCTGACGGTGAGGCGGACCTCACCGCCCCGGCACCGCGTGGACCCGACGGCCAGCCGGATTTGACCGGCGTCTGGAACGGGCCGCCTCCTCTGGTCCGTTTCGATTCCGCCACGCTGCAGCCGTGGGTCACCGAACTCGTCCGTCAGCGTCAACAAGAGTACTACCGGACACGCCCCGTCTATCAGTGCCGGCCGAGCGGGCCCGAGAGCCAGCGGTTTGGCGGCTGGAAACGCATCCTCCAGGCGCCGACTGCCGTGGCGATCCTGAACGACGACCTTACCTATCGCGTGATCCACATGGACGGGCGCGAGCTGGAAGCCGAGCCTTTCCCAAGCTGGTCGGGGTATTCGGTGGGGCGCTGGGACGGCGACACGCTAATCGTCGACAGTTTCGGTTTCAACGACAAGACGTGGGTGAGTCGCTTCGGCGTCTCGCACACGGAGGCATTGCGAATTACAGAGCGCTACCGGCGTCCCGACTTCGGCCATCTGCAGGTGGAGGTCACCTTCACCGATCCCGGTGCGTTCCTGAAGCCGTGGGGTTTTACTGTCGACATGGAACTGGCGGCCGATACGGAAATGATCGAGACGATCTGCGAACGCAGCAGCGAAGACTGGACGAGCGGCCTCTCGGATACAACCGATGAGGCAGTAACCGTGCCGCCCGAGGTGCTGGCACGCTACGTCGGCGTGTACACCGGGGTATACGCCGGAAACGAGCGGACATACGAAGTGACGCTCTCCGACGGCCAATTGTTCGCCACCATCGCGGGTATCTACAGCGGGGTGGGCCTCGGCGCCCCGGGCCTCGACGAGGGCGCGCCGCGACTGCTAGTCCCTCGATCCGAGACCGCATTCGAAGGCCTCGGGCTCGGTTACCGGTTCATTGTCAACGACGAGGGCGTAGCGACAGACCTCATGGTGGTTCACGTCTCTGGCGACTACCAGTACTCGCGGCAGCGATAACCCACCGCAGACGGTCCAGCACTGCCGGAGCTAAGGGTCGACTTTTGGCCGTAGCGCCGAGCACCGAGCCCGTGCGGCAGACGGTGACTCGCCTATTCCTGCTTACCGCCGCCTTCGCGCCGGTAGTTCGTATCCATGTACCAGCTCATGTACTCGTACATCGTGACAGGGTCATAGGCCGCTGGGCGTTCGTCGGTGACACAGGTCGGTAGCGGAGTCGCAACCGTATCGGGGCTCGGATTGAAGAACAAAGCCATCGAGTAACGGTCGGTATTCGGCATGATGACGCGATGCGGTGTCGCGAGAAAACGCCCGTTCGTCCAGCGCGCGAGGAACTCACCCGTGTTGATGACGACGCCGTTTGGCACGGGATCGACGCGCACCCACTCGCCGTCCGGCCACATGACCTCGAGACCGGAGACGTCGGAGATCGGCAGCAGTGTGATGAAGCTGTGGTCGCAATGCGGTGCGATACCGAACTGATTGTCCTCGGGCTCGATCGCCGCATAATGGGCGTTGCGCGTCCACCAGAGCGGTTCGGTGAAGAACGGCTCGAAATAGTCCGGCGGCAGATCCAGAGCGCGCGCATAAATCGGCAGCATGGCGTGTCCAAGCCGTCCCATCGCGGTCTGA
>JAOTTJ010000374.1 GCA_029864465.1 Gammaproteobacteria bacterium
GCCGGTCGCGTAGATCGCGTCCTGGCAATGTTGCGTCGAGGCCGCGCGTCGCCAGCAGCAACTTGAAGCGCTCACCCATCTCGCCCGGGAGCATGAGCGTCTTGAGCGCCTGGCCCTGAAGCAGCGCCTCGCGCCCTGAGGCGCTCGCGAGAATCTCGAGCGCGCCACCGTGCATCAGAAACTGCGCCTGCGTCGTGAAACCAGCAACGCTGAGCCCGGTCGAAGCCAGCGCATCGGCACAGGCGCTGAAATCGACCCACGCGCTGATGTCCTGCAGTCCGGGGTAGAAGAACGGATCCTCGTGGGCACGGTGGCGATAGTGACAGACGAGTGTCCCGCTCGAGCGCGACGCGTGGTAGTACTCGCGCCTGACGAGACCGTAATCGATGAGCAGAACAGCGCCACGCCGCAGCGGTGCCGTAACCGCAGCGATCCACGCGGGCAACCGCAATGAGAGCTCCGATCGATAGCCGGTCGGCAAGGCCCTTGCCAGCTTGTGCTCCAGCGCGGCGACCGTTGCGCTGAGCGTTTTGCTCGCTGGGCCATCGGCCCAATCGAGTCGCCCATCCCTCACGCCAACGCCAAGCGGCAGCAGCTGCGCCTCGCGCTTGACGAACGCGGCCACCGGCAGCGCATCAGCGACTTCGTTGGCGAGGATCACGCCTTCGAAACCGACGTCAGGCAGCACGTCGAGCCAACGGATATGCCCTTCGTATGCTGCGAGGCACTCCCGTTGACGTTCTCTGAGATCGGCACTGAGCTCGAGGATCCAGTAATCCGGTATTGCCCCACCGCCCGCTCCGAACGCATCGAGCACGGCCTTGGCGAGACTGCCCGTGCCGGCTCCAAGCTCGAGGATCACGGGCGAGCTCAGCTCAGTGAGTATCCCCCGAAGCTGTGCCGCAATAACGCTGCCGAAGATAGCCGAAAGCTCCGGCGCGGTGATGAAATCACCGTGCGGTCCAAGCTTCACGCTACCGGCGCTGTAATAACCGAGTCCGGGCGCGTAAAGCGCGAGCTCCATGTAACGCTCGAAGTCGAGCCAGCCGCCACCGGACGCGATCTCCTCACGAATGAGCTCTGTCAAACGCGCGCTTGTGCTCGCGGCTTGCGGGTCGGGGGGCGGCAAAATATCGGGCATGAGCGTAAGGGCGGCGGCGCAGATCGGGGACACGGATAGTGTACCCTTATGCTCCCCCGATCCTGTGTGGAGGCAGCGTGACGACCGACAAGGACCTTTCCGGACAGTGGGCCTTGGTCACGGGCGCCGCAAAACGCATCGGCGCAGCGATTGCGCGCGGCCTGCACGAAGCCGGCGCGAACGTCGCGATCCACTATATGAACTCCGCCGGCGATGCCGAAGCTCTGGTCGCCGAGCTCAACGGCATTAGGCCCGACTCCGCTTTCGCCGTGCAGGCCGATCTCAGAGACACGAGCACGGTCGCGCCCCTCATGGACACGGTTCTGTCGAGAACAAACAGGCTCGACGTCCTCGTCAACAACGCCTCGAGCTTTTACCCGACGCCGCTGGCCTCCATTACAGAGGAACAATGGGACGAGCTCATCGGCAGCAACCTCAAAGCACCGTTGTTTCTGTGCCAGGCAGCATTGCCGCAGCTTACCGAGGCGCACGGCGTCATCATCAACATCGTCGATGTACACGCGCAACGCCCGCTCAAGAATCATCCGCTCTACGGCATTGCCAAGGCGGGCCTCGCGATGCTGACGCGCTCGCTCGCGAAGGATCTCGGTCCGGATATCAGGGTCAACGGTATTGCGCCGGGCGCCATTCTCTGGCCCGAGACCGGCATGCCTGAGCGCATTCAGGAAAACATCATTCGCGAGATCGCGCTCAAGCGCCCCGGTGAGCCGCAAGACATCGCCGCGGCGGTCGTCTTTCTCGTGCGCGACGCACCGTACGTCACCGGTCAGATTCTCGCTGTCGACGGCGGACGCAGCGTCGGCTGGTAACCTGACCGGGTCCGGCAGAGTTGAAAGAGAGAGACGTCGCTTCAGGGCGAGGGGCCCTGCACGATACCTCTCCTGCGCAGACCGAAGAGACGTTCCATCGAGGCATCGTGCACGGGCCCTGGCGTTGAGGTTTGCGGTAGCCGCTGCGTTGCGGCACTAGTAGAGGCCGGCGTAGCGCTGTCCGGCACTTGCAGAAGGGTCGAGCGGCGGCGCAATTAGATCGGTGTACCCGGCAGGTTTGGAGGTCACCACGCTGACAGGGCAACTGCCATTCTCGACGAGGCCTAGCGCGCTCGCCAACGAGGCCTCGAGCGGATCACCGATATCGCGCTCGAGCTCATCGGATGCTGGGCAATCGACGGGTAGCCCGTCGTAGAACTGGCCTGCACCGAGCGAGTTCACCGTCTCGAACGTAACGGCCCGGAGCAGATACTGGCCGGCGCAGTAACTCAGGCCCCCTTGCCCGACGGGCTTGCCGAACGTCGGCGCCCCGACGAGGCCGACGACCGAGTGCGGCTCGAGTGCGTTGATGACGAGCTCGCTCGCCGAGGCCGAGCTGCCCGTCGTGATGAAGACGACTTGGTTCAGCAGCGTCAGTGAGCTCGCTTGCGTCTGAAAGATTGTCGTTTGATTGAGCGCGCTCTTGGCGCTGTTGTACAGCGTGCGTGCTTGTTCCTGTCCGTCGGCGATGAACCCGCCGATGAGATTCGTCAGGAGCTGCGCGGTCGAGGCTAGACCGCCGCCGTTGTAACGCAGGTCCACGACGAGCGCAGTGACGCCCGCAGCCTGAAACTGCGCAAAGGCCTGGCGGAGTTCGGCGTCTGCCGTGGAGACGAAGGTTCTGAAATCCAGGTAACCGACGGTTGTCGCCCCAGCGGTGAACGTCGTCGCCTGTGGCACGGGGTCGAGCGTGACAAGCGCCTTCGTGATGTCGACATCGAACTCGCTACTGTCGGGCCGGCGCACGCGAAGGCTGCGCATGACGCCAACATCGCCCGGCCCGAGCGCGGCGCTGAGACCCTCCGCCTGTTGGATCTCGGCGATCGTGCGGCCATCGATCGTCAAGATCTGATGTCCACGCGCCAAGCCTACTGCCTCCGCCGATGAGCCCGCGATGATTTGCGTGAGTCGCAGATCGGTGTTCATCGGCGAATCGGCGAACTTCGAGCCGAAGCCGAAGCCCACGAACTGCCCATTGGCAAAGAACAGCTCATCGACCTGCGGCGTCGTGATAAAGCTGAAGTTGCGGTCGAAGCGAT
>JAOTTJ010000063.1 GCA_029864465.1 Gammaproteobacteria bacterium
CGCGTGGCCCGGCGAGCTCACGCTGACGGTCGCTGCGGCGGGCGCTCAATTCACTCAATCGTGGGAAGTGCACGCCGAGGACTGGCTGGCGCTGCCCGGCAACGCCGAGCATTGGCCGGCCAACGTCACGCTGGACGGTGTACCGGCCGCCGTCGTCGAGCGCAACGGACAGCCGGCGCTGCGCGTCGCACCTGGCTCCCACGAGATCGCGGGCTCGCTGACCTGGACACAGCGACCGGCATCGGTGGCCATCCCGGCACAAACTGTGCTCGTGAGCTTGAGCGTCGACGGCGAGCGCATTGCACGACCGCAAATCGAACGCGGCACGCTCTGGCTCGGTCTCATCCCCGAAGCCGCGGTCGAGGAGGACCGGCTCAACGTTGTGGTCTACCGGCTCGTCACGGACGGGATTCCGGTCAGCTCCGTGACGGAGATTCAGCTCGATGTCGCCGGACAAAGCCGTGAGATCGAGCTCACGGGCGCACTGTTAGCTGGTTTCGTCGGCGAACGCCTGCAATCCATTCTGCCCGTGCAACTCGACGCCAACGGCACGCTGCGCGTGCAAGTGCGTCCGGGCGACTGGCGCGTGCGCCTGACGAGCCACGCGGAAACATTCGTAACGGAGATCGCGCTGCCCGAAGCGAGCGCGCCGTGGCCCGATGATGAGATCTGGAGTTTCTCCGCCGATACGCGGTTACGCGTCGCCGTGCTCGAGGGCGCACCCCCCATCGACGCACTCGCCACGGGCGTGCCGGGCGATTGGCAGGGCATGCCGAGCTACAGCGTCGCAGCCGGCATGACGCTCGCGTTGACGGAGCGCAGTCGCAATGACGCAGACGAGGCCAACCGGCTCATGCTGGGTCGCCAGCTCTGGCTCGATTTCTCGGGCGACGGGTTCACGACGCTCGACGCTGTCAGCGGCGAGCTCAGCTCGGGCTGGCGCCTCGACATGGCCGCACCCTACGTCATGACGATGGCAACGCGCGACCTCGGTAACCCAACGCCTGCGAACAATCTGCTCATCACCGAAGGGGAAGGCGAAGGCGTACAAGGCATCGAGCTCAGAACGACGCGCCCGAGCATCCAAACGACCTCGCGCGTCGGGGCCGGCGGTGCGCTGCCGGTCACCGGCTATCTGGACGCGTTCGATACCGTCAACACGACGTTGAACCTGCCGCCGGGCTACCGGCTCTTGGCCGCGCCGGGCGCCGACTCGGTCGTCGGTGCATGGCTCAATGACTGGCGCCTGTTGGATCTTTTTCTCGCGCTCATCGTCGCAACGGCGACATGGCGGCTGCTCGGTGTCGGGCCGGGCCTGCTCGCCGCGCTGACGATGGTGCTCGTCTTTCACGAGCCGGCCGCACCGCGCTGGGCATGGCTCAACTTGCTCGTCGCAATCGGTTTGCTCGGCGTTGCGCCCGAGGGCAGGCTGCGGCGTTTTGCTTCGACCTATCGCAATGCAAGCCTTGCAGCGCTCGTGCTCTTGCTCGTGCCGTTCACGACGATACAGCTCAAGAACTTCGTGTTTCCGCAGCTCGAGCGCCCCGTGCTCGTGCGCAGCGGCATGCTGCCCGGGCGTTTCCAATCGGCCCCTATGCAGCGCATGCCCGAAGCCGCGACCCTCGGCGCCGTTGCCACTGACGTCATCGACGAATTGATCGATCGCCCCGGCGAGTTCGAAGAGGCCGTCGTAAGGTCGCGCGCCCCAGCAGAGGATCCGAGTCCATCGCGTTACTTACCTGGCACCCTCGTACAGACGGGCCCTGGACTACCGGATTGGGTCTGGACGCGCGCGCAGCTCAACTGGACGAGCCCCGTCGAGCCCGGACAGAACTATCGACTCGTGATCGCAGGACCGGCGAGCGTTGCCGCCTGGCGCTTGGCCAGCGTGCTCGCAGCACTCTCGCTGCTATGGTTTCTTGCGCGCGGCGTCATCCGCCTGCCAGCCGGTATGCTGCGCGGCGGCGGCCAGGCTGCGGCCATGCTCGTAGGCGCATTGCTTTTGACGCCCGAGCCCGGTCAAGCGCAGGTCTCGAGCGATTTCCCGTCGCCGGACCTGCTCGCAGAGCTCAAGGCCAGGCTCACCGAACCCGCGCCCTGTCAGCCGCGCTGCGCGGAGCTCACGAGCGCGGCAGCTGAGATCTCGGGCGACGTGCTGACGGTCGAGTTGCAGTTTGCGAATCAGGCAGACGTGGCCGTGCCACTGCCCGGGACTGCCCAGGGCTGGCGAGCCGATACCGTCACGGTCGATGGTGCCGCGGCCGCCGAGCTCTACGCCGACAACGCGCAGCGCTACTGGCTGGCGCTGACCGAAGGCGTGCATAGCGTGCAGCTCAGCGGTCTGCTGCCGGCAGCGAATAGCGTGACCATTCCTTTTCCGCTCAACCCGCGTGCGATCACGGTCTTGTCTCCCGGTTGGGATGTGGCCGGCCTCGCGGATGGACATCTGCCATCGGGCGCACTCGAGCTCGTCAGGCAACAACAGGACGAAGCCGGCGAGGAAGAGCTCGGCGTGACCGAGTTTCCGCCGTTCGTACGCGTAACGCGGCGCATCGAGTTTGGTCTGGAGTGGTCCGTGCGCACGATCGTCCAGCGAATCGCACCGAGTGACAGTGCATTCACGCTCGAGATTCCACTGCTCGGTGAAGAAGCCGTGCTGACCCCCGGTATCGAGGTCGCGGACGGCTCAGCGACGGCTGCGTTCGCCGCAGGCGTATTCAACGTGAGCTGGGAATCGCGGCTGCCGACGGCTGCGAATCTAACCCTCGCCTCGGCAAACGATGCGCCATGGGTCGAGCATTGGGTCTTCAGTGTCGGACCGCTGTGGCACGCAGAGTTCGCTGGCATTCCCCGTGCACCCTCATCACTGGCGGAGTTCTCACTCGAGTATCTGCCGCGACCCGGCGAAACGCTGACCGCCAATCTCACGCGGCCCGAACCTGCCGGCGGCGACACGATTGCGATCGACGAGGTGGACTACACCGCGAGCGTCGGCGAGCGCCTGACGCAGTCGAACTTGAGTTTCACCTACCGCAGCACGCGCGCCGAGCAGCACATTTTGACGTTGCCCGAGGGTAGCGAGCTCGACAACGTCACAATCGACGGACGCGTTCTCCCGCTCAGGCTCGACGGCAACCAGCTCGAGCTTCCCGTAACAACCGGCGAGCACGCGGTCGAGATCACCTGGCGCAACGCGCGCGAGATCGGCACGATCGAACGGCTCGATAGCGTCGATCTCGGTGCCGGCGCGAGCAATCTTCGCGCATCACTGAACTTACCGCGAGATCGCTGGGTGCTCTGGAGCTTCGGGCCGAGACTCGGCTCGGCGATCCTCTACTGGTCGGAGCTGCTCGTATTCGCCGTTGCCGCTTTCGTGCTCGGGCGCCTCGCCTGGAGCCCGCTGCGCACACACGAATGGCTGCTGCTCGGGCTCGGGCTTTCGACGTTTGCGTGGCCGACATTGCTGCTGTTCGCCGCCTGGGCTTTCGCAATGAGCTGGCGCGAACGCATCAAGCGCAAGCTCGGCGATCGTGCGTTCAACGGCATGCAGCTCGGTCTGGGCCTGCTCACGATCACAGCGCTGGCGGCGTTGCTCGGTGCAATTCCCACCGGCCTGCTCGGCGCGCCCGACATGCAAATTGTCTCGCCGGTCGGCTTCGGACAGCTCAGCTGGTTCAGCGATCGCTCCAGCGGGCTGACACCGGGTGCGGGCGCGATCTCGGTCTCGCTGTGGTTCTACCGCGGCGCGATGCTCGCCTGGGCACTGTGGCTGAGCTTCGCACTACTGCGCTGGCTGCCATGGGCCTGGCGCTCGTACAACACAGGCGGCCTGTGGCGAGGCAAGGTCGCGGCTGAGGCGTGAGCGCGCAGCGTCGGGTAGGCGCCGTGCAACTGCTGTTCGCGGTGGTTGCCGGGATCGCCACGATCGGCGTCGCGGTATTTTGGCCCGCCGGCACGCTGCACTGGCCGGCCGGCTGGGCCTACCTCGGACTGATGTCAGCGTATTTCTGTATCAACGTCGTCTATCTCGATCGCGTCAATCCGGAGCTCATCGTGCACCGCATGCACTTCGGATCCGGCACGAAGCGCTGGGATATCGTCTGGTCGATTATTTTCACGCCGCTGTTCACGGCCGTCTACATCGTCGCTGGCCTCGATGCAGTTCGCTATGAATGGTCCGTGATGCCGAGCTGGCTATGGCCACTCGGTCTGGTGCTCTTCGTGCCCGGCGCATGGCTGTTCAGCTGGTCGATGGGCGTCAATCCGTTCTTCGAGAAGACCGTGCGCATTCAGACCGATCGCGGCCATCGCGTCATCGACACGGGACCCTATGCCCATGTCCGTCATCCGGGCTATGTTGGATTTTTCGGTTGGACGCTCGCGACACCACTGCTACTGGGCTCATGGTGTTCGCTGGGCCCGGCCATACTCGCATCGATTGCGATGATCGTACGCACAGCGCTCGAGGACCGTACGCTGCGTGAGGAGCTCGAAGGCTACGAGGCCTACGCACAGCGCGTACACTACCGGCTCCTGCCGGGCGTCTGGTGAGGCACGGATGAGACCTCGGCCACGCACCCTACTGCGGTGCTCGGCCTCGGCGCAGTAGGAAACGTTACCGCGCACCGCGGTCTGGTATGGCCCACCGCCTTCCGGTACGGATTGGAGCATTCAATGGATTGGTTAACCGAGAGCCTCGTGACGGTCGTCGTTGTCGCCGGCGGCGCGGCCGCAGGTATCGTGACCTATCTGGCCGCGAGTCTGATCGCCCGCTTGGCGCGCCACAGCGCCTGGGGCGCGACGATGAGACCGGTCTGGAAACGCTGCGCCGGGGGCCTGCGTCTCGTGCTGCCGCTCATCGGCGTCTACTTGAGCCTGCCGTTCGCGCTCGAGGACACCAACCTGCTACGTGCGCAGAACATTCTGACCGTCGCACTCATCGGTCTGTCGGCCTATCTACTGATTCGCGCGCTCTACGGCATCGAGGACCTCATCACCGCGCGTCTGGATCTCGGACACGAGGACAACCTCGATGCGCGCCGACTGCAAACACAGCTTCGGGTTATGCGCGCGGTGCTGGCCTCGTTCATCGCATTCACTACCGTGATCGTCATTCTGCTGTTCATTCCGGGGTTTCGGCAGATCGGCGCGGGACTGCTCGCATCGGCAGGAATCGCGGGCCTCGTCATCGGCTTCGCCGCACAGCGCGCGCTCGGCAATCTGCTCGCGGGTTTCCAGATCGCTTTCACACAACCGATCCGTCTCGATGACGTCGTCGTGGTCGAGGGCGAATGGGGACGCATCGAGGAAATATCGTTGACCTACGTCGTCGTTCGAATCTGGGATGAGCGACGGCTGATTCTGCCGATCAGCTATTTTCTCGAGAAGCCGTTCACGAACTGGACACGCGAAACTTCGGCAATTCTCGGCACGGTCTTTCTCTATACGGACTATCGCGCACCGATCGACGAGCTACGCGCCGAGCTCGACCGGATACTCGAGAAGTCCGAGCACTGGGATGGGCGAGTCAAGGGACTCGTCGTCACGGACAGCAAAGAGCACACACTCGAGCTCAGAGCGCTCGTTAGCGCGAAGGACGGTGGCAGCGCCTGGGACCTGCGCTGCGAGGTCCGCGAGAAACTCGTGCGCTTCCTAGCGCAGAACTATCCGGAGACCTTGCCGCGCATTCGTGCGCAACTCGACGGCGAGCACAAAGCTGCCTGAGGCACACGTCCGGGCGCCCGTTCAGACCGCGGGCCCACCACTCCACTGCGCATTAGATCGCGTGCAACGCTCCTACCGGTTACCCGCGACGAGCATACCGCCGGAGATCACGATCTCGACGCGACGATTGCGCGCGCGGCCTTCGGGAACCGTGTTGTCGGACACCGGTCGCGTCGGACCGAAACCCTCGACCTGGATGTTCGCCGCAGACACACCGAGCCCTGTCAGGTAATCGCGAACACTGATCGCGCGGCGCAGCGACAGCTCCCTGTTCATCCCGTCGGCGCCAACGTTGTCTGTGTGCCCTTCGATCCTGAAGCTGAGGTCCGGGTAGGCAGCCACTATCCCTGAGAATCTCGCCAGGCTCTCACGCGCAGGCGGGTTCAAATCCGCCGTGCCCGTCGCGAACTGCACGCCGCCGATCTCCGAGACGAGCCCACGCTCGGTGTCACGGGTCGGCAGCACCATGCTGAGTCGATTCAAGAGCTCTGCGCGTCGCTCGGCGATCATCCTGGCCGCCACTTGGTCGGCTGCAAGCCTTGCGGCTTCTTCAGCCGCCGCCTGCGCGTTAAGCGCCGCCTGTGCAGCGGCCGCTTCCGCGCGCTCGCGTTCCGCTGCAGCAGCAGCGGCAGCCGCGGCCTCGCGTTCGGCTTTCGCATCCGCTTCGACGCGGGCGACCAGGGCAGCGCGACGTGCGTCCTCGCCCGCGATCACGGCCTCGCGCGCGATTCCCGGCGCGATGTTGCGCTCGCTGCGCCGACGCGAACTCAACGCGACGCGCGCCGCATCGAGCTTCGCTTCAGCCGCATACAACTGGTTCGGTACGAACTCCTCGGCGCCAGCCGCTTTGGCGATTTCGACGGAGTATTCAGCCTGAAGAAGCTCCACCGGTCGCTCACCGAGCTCACCGGGCGTCAGCGAAGAGTAATCCGCGCGCTCGAAAAGTGACGAGATTTTCGTTTCCACGCCCCTGAGTCTGTCGGGAACGTTGTACATGACCACCATATTGCTCGGCGCGCTCACGGCGAAGTGCGGCTCGGCTGTAACGATGAGCGCGAACTGCGAAGCGGAATGTTGGGTCTCGAGCTCGCCGCGTCCGCCATCGGGACCGGTCAATACGCCCTGATTCGTCGCACGCCCGTCGGGCGTCAAGGCCCAGAGCACGTACGTCGTAAACGGACCGAGCGATGCGGGCGGCGGCATCCGTCTGATCTCCGCGGCAACGTCCGCATTCCCGTCCTGATACCGAACCTCGGCCTTACCCTCGCCGGCAGAAACGACTGGCGTCGGGCGCAAGATCAGCTCCGATGTTCGTCGTTCCTGAAACGTGAACATCGAGATCTGGCTGAGCACGTCCGAGCTCGCGATGTGCCGCGAGCGCTCGAGATCCTGTGCCGATGCGAGCCCGGGAAGGACGCCGAGCACCCCGACCGCGGCCACAATGGCCACACGCGTGATTGGCCCAAGCATGTTGTGCACTCCTTGAAGCAACTTGGTGCCTATTATCCAAGCCGCTGTCGCGCACTATCGTGGCCTCGGTCACGTTTTCCGTGTTACGTAATACGTGGCCGAGAACGGCCGCAAGCCCGTGTGCGGCCGGAAAAGTACCTTGAAATCCGAGCGTTACAACGCCGACATCTGGGCGCCGGCAGCCGAGCCCCCGAGCACATCGCGGATGAAATCCAGCGCCGCCTCGCCGACGACGCTATCGGCACTGTTGATACTCATGACGTCCGACACGTGATTGTGCCCAGGAAATTGCGTGAACCGCGGACAATCCTCGTACTTCGAGCACAGCAGCGCATACATTTGCGCTACGGGCGTTTCGATGGACGCCGGATCGTACTCGGTGCTCCACATGAAAATCGGCACCGGCCTGCCCTCGTAGGATGCGGCTAAGCCGAGCGGTGAGTTCGCTTTCCACGTGGACTCGTCGTCACCGAAATAGCCTCTGTTCGTGGTCGGATTGCTCATGCCGAACCCGCCCGAGCCCAGGAGCGCGCCCGCGACGCCCGGATCGCCGTCGATCTGTGTCGGCTCATGGAACAGATAGGATGCAACGTGCGTGGAGCCGGCCGAGTTGCCCATGAGAAAAACCTTGCTCGCATCACCGCCGTGCTCGCCGACGTTGTCGCGCAGCCAGAGCAATACCGAGCGGATGTCCTCGGGGCCACCCGGCCATTTCACATCAGGCACGAGCCGGTAGTTCATGTTCACGCCGATCATGCCGTGGCGCGCGAAATACGTGGGAATGTTGCTGTAGATCAGCCCGTCCGGGCCGACCTTGTCGCCTGTGACCAAACCGCCGCCGTGCACATAGACGACGATCGGCGCAGGCGTTGCCGGAGTGTCTTCGGGCACGACCAGATCGAATGTCTGCAGTGCTTCCGGTCCGTACTGAACGTCCGATATGAGGCGAACGCCGCTGCGATCGGAGCTACCGTGCAGCTCCACGAATGCGCTCCGCGTCGCTACGTTGACCTGCCCGTTCCAGTTCTTACCGAGATCGCGCACAACTGACCGTGCAGCCGCCACCGCATCGTTCTGTGGACGCGCTTCTTCGAGCATAAGAGATGACAGCAATACCGCTGAAACAGTCCCGGCCAAAACACCCATAGTGCGCTTCATCGTTCTTCCCCCATAGTTCTTCTGCAAAGGCTAATGACGAATATAGCACCGGCAGAACCACGGGAGCGCAAATTCGAGCGATGCGAGGGCGGGACTGTCATCCAATCACAACGAAAACGTCACGAAGGCGACACCTCGCTTCTCTGTAATCACGAGTTCGGAGGACCTCAATTGGAACTTAGGAGAACTTACGGACATGAGAACAAAATTTCACAGGGAGTCGACGGCCGCCCCGGCGCTGGCAGTGCGCGCGGCGTCGACGATAGGCGCCGTTGGCGCAGCTTCAGCCGACGGGTGGGAGAACGAGCACGGCTGGAATCCGCATCAGCGCAAGCCGTACATCACGCCGTATCCGCCACAAATGGCGGCCGACGTGCTCGCCGGCTGGGGCACGACGTCGGTGTTCACGGTCGGTGAGAGCATCGGCGGCTACACGCCGCCGGGTGTTCCCGACGGAGCCCGGCGAGATGCTGTTGCTCGGCAACACGCAGGCACACAATCTGCGAGATGGTGTGATCGCCTCAGAGAACCTCGTTCAGGGCGGACAGATATTCTTCCTCAACGAGTGGCTCACGATCGAGGAATAACGCGCGTACTTCGGATCCGCAAGGATCGTCGAGCGGAACGGGGGCTTCGGCCCCCGTTCTTTTTTCTACGCGGTCCTAGTCGTTGCTGATCTCAGCGATCAAGGTATCGAGATCCGGCTGGATCAGCAGATCGATGCGCCGGTTGCGTAGCCGGCCCGCGGCCGTCTCATTATTTGCCAGCGGCACGGTCTCACCGTAACCGACGGCCTCGATCGTGACAGCACGAACCTGCATGTTGGCAAGCAGATAACTCTGCACGGCCTGCGCGCGCCGCTCGGAGAGCAGCATGTTGGATTCGTCCGCGCCGAAAGCGTCGGTATGGCCTTGCACCTCGACCGTGCTGCCCGGAAACACGTCGATCGCGGCTTGAATCTTTCCTAGCAGCGGGAAGTATTCCGGTTTCACGAAAGCGCTGCCGACATCGAAGTTCAAGCCCATGCGCACGATGACGTCGTTGCCGCGGCGCAGCACCTGGGCCTCGTCGGCCGTGAACACGGAGGCGACCTGCGCGAAGCGGGCTTGAATCTGCTCCTGCAGTTTGCGCTGCTCGGACTCGTCGCCGAGCTGCGCCTCGAGGCTCGCGAGCTCGTTCTCGAGAAACACGACCTGCTCGTCGCGCTGGTACAGACTCTCCTGCGCTCGGCGCAGCTCATTGATCGCCGCGAGCATGGCCGCGCTCGAGGCGTCGTAACCCTCGTCGAACTCGGCGACGATCTCGAGCTCGGAGGCGAGCGCCGCGAGCGGCGCTTCGGATTCGAGCAGCAGGTCCTCAGCCGTCGCGTCACGGTCGAGCATCGAGCGGATACGCGTGGCCAGATACGTCGCATGGCGCGCCTCGTAGTTGGCCTCCCGGGCGAGCGTGCGCGGATAATCCGTGTCGTAACGATCGCGGCGCAGGCTCGCTTCCGCTTCTGCGAGCAGGTTCTCGGCACGCGCGAGCGTCTTCGGCGCATAGCGCTCGACGTTCTGGTCGTCGGCGAACTCGATCCGCATACGCGCACTGCTCAAGTAGTTGGTCTCGATGGCCGTCAGCTCTGCGGCCCGGAACTGCTCCTCGGCTTCGTCGCCGAGGCGCCGGGCGCGGCTCAACGTGGCGTCTTCGAGACGCCGGGCGGCCGAAGAGAAAGTCTGCTCTGCCTCACGCCACTGCCGCCCGGCGTACGTCTGCGCCTCCGCAGCCATGGCATCCTCTCTCGCCGCATAGGCTTGTCCCAGCGTGATCCGGGCGACATTGGCCGCGTTCACAGCCGCCTCGAATTGGGAGACAGACTCGGCAAGATCCTCCCGAATGCCGTCGATACGCCGGCCACGCGCGAGCGCCGACTCGGCATCCCGGTAAGACCGCGCGGCCCGCTCGTAGCTGATCGGCGCGAGCAGGTTGGCTTGTGCCTCGTTCGCCGCAGACATGGCTCGATCGGCGCGTGCGAATAACTGCTCGCGAAGCACGGGATCCTGCCCGTAGGTCTCCGACGTCAGTAGCAACGTCAGGCCGCACAACAGTAAAACACCGGACCGGCAATACATCGCAACCCTTCCCTCTCGGAGTCGGTATTGATCCGAGGGCGGCGAATACTGCGCCGGGTCTCGTGGAAATACAAGCCGCAATTGTGCGTACCGGCGACCGGTCTGTACCGTGGCCGAACGAGCCGACCGTGTCTAGAATATGAAGCCCCGAATAACCGCGCCGGCACGCAGGAACGCCCTATGAAGCACATCGTCGCATCGCAGAAATCCGTGGCGCAGGCCGCGGCCGACCTCGAGCAGGCCGTCAAGCGCCACGGCTTCGGCGTGCTGCACGTCTACGACCTCAAGCAAACGCTGGAGCAAAAAGGCGCGCCGATCGAGAACGAATGCAGAATTTTCGAAGTCTGTAATCCACACAAGGCCCGCTCCGTGTTGAACGAAGATATGAGCCTGAACATGGCGCTGCCGTGCCGTATCTCTGTCTTCGAGCAGGATGGTGCGACGAAAATCGGCATGCTGAGCCCGAAGGCGATGCTGGCGATGCTGTCCGACTCGGCCGAACTCGCCGCGCTTGCGGACGAGGTCGAAGAGGCGATCGAGCAGATGATCGATGATGCCAAGTGAGGCGCCGGCGCCGCAGCGCTCGCGCGTCTCGAGCTGCGTCAGCGAACCCTCCGGCCGCGGTCAGTCGTCAGGGCGGCCCGTCGACTCGGACAACCTCTATTCCGCCTGAGAGACGGCGACCTGCAGGGCCGGGGTGCTTTTTATCTCGATGCCTGCCGTTACATCCGTGCTGAAGGTCATTCCAGCCTCTCGCAGTGCCTGCCAACAAGCTATCTTCACGTCGTTGCGCACGCCGATGAATCCGCGTTCGCTCTTGTTGACGTCGAGCCAGAAGAACACCTCATACTCTACATACTGCTCGGCGAATTCCTTGATGCTCACGAAAGCGCGAGGCTTCTGGAGCACATCCTTGACCCCGGCTGTAACCCGCTCGAGAAGATCGACGACGGTCTTGGGATCGTCGTGGTAGGCCACACCGACAGTGAAGCTCGGTCGCCGCAGGCCGTCGCGGGTGTAGTTGTGGAGCGGCTCACGAAAGATCTGCGCACTCGGGATGAAGACATCGCAAGCGTCGAAGGCGCGGATATGCACGTAGCGCAGCTCTATCGACTTGACCTCGCCGGTCAAGTCCCCGGTCTTGATGAGGTCATCGACCTCGAACGGACGGCTAAAACTCAAGAAGAATCCGGCCAGAAAATTCTCACCGATCTCGCGGAACGCAAAACCGAGAACGACGGCGACGACGCCGCCCGTTGCGAGCAGGCTCGCCGCAACGCCCTGAAACCCCATGATTCCGAGTGCCAGCAGGAAACCGATGACACCGACGGCCCAGGTAAAGAGGTGGCGAAAAAATGCTTCATTCGCGCGAAAACGCCCCGTGCGCCGGAGTACGCGGGCAACGACGTTCCCGCCGAGACGCCCAGCGACGAGAAAGAACAGGAGGAGGACGAGGCCGTAAAACAGCCGCGGCGCAAACCGGAGCATGGCTTCCCAATCGGTGCGCAGGGTTTCGATTACGAAATCCATCGTCCTGTAGCTACTTCAACCGTCGTTAAACATCGTGGCTAACCTAAGAACGATACCCGAGGCGTCGTCCGAACACACCCGCTGCCCGACGACGGCCGGGAAATCTAGAAGCGCCAGGCGAGATCGAATCGCACGGTATCGAGGCTCGCATCCTCGGTATCCGCACCGGTGTCGACCTTCAACACCCCGACGCTGCCGCGCAGCATGAGGTCGGCGCTGAAGTCCCAACGCAGACCGAGTGCGGCCGAGTACGACGTACGCGTCTCGGAATAGGTTTCATAGAAGCTGCGGCAGATATAGCCCCACCACGGATCCCACCAGCAGTTCGTGAATGGCGGACCGTCCACTATATTCGAATCGATATTCGTCCAGCCCAGTCCGCCTTCGACGAACGGGGTCAGATCGCCGTCGAAAAGATAAACGACTCCCTTCAGATGCAAAGTCGCGACATCCAGCCGGGTTCTCAAGATTTGTGGCGAGCCGGCTCCGTCGGGAACGAACCGTGCCCGATAATTCGGGCTGCTCCAGTTGGCGTCGAGCATGAGGGCGAGCCGATTCGTGAAGTTGTACGCCCCCGCAAAACCGTATCCCGTACTGCCGTCGATTTCTAGAAACGAGCCGACGCTCCCGTCGAGCGCGACGGCGGACAGGTCGGCCAGGTGAAAGCCGGCCTCCCAGGTTCCCGCCCGGTCGCGCGAAAGCTGCGCCTGCGCCTGACAGCACAGCGTAAGCAGCAGCAAGATAGCAGCAAGTCGTTTCAACGCCATCATGTCAGCCCTTCTGTTTCGGACGCTCGGAACAACAGCGTAGAAGAAATGTCGCCAGCTGCAAAGCCCAGCGAGCGACGCAGCGATGCGTTTACTTCCACCGCCGTATGCTGAGAAAGGCTTCGGGCTCCGTCATAGAGAGAAATCGCCTTGGGCCAGGGCAACCGACTATAAATGATCATTGAGCTAATCTCTGACGATTGCGCGCTGCGCGATTGCGGATACTATATTGCTGGCGCGGATAGGCAACCTAGGCTTGATTCGCCGCCCGGGTCCACGGAAACGACACTACAAGAGCGCGAGCA
>JAOTTJ010000375.1 GCA_029864465.1 Gammaproteobacteria bacterium
TGATCGGTTTGCAGGATGCGTTACGGGCGAGCGGTGTCGCGGCTCACGCTGTCGAGCTCGAAGCACCGAAGCAGCGCCAGGTGATCCAAGATCTCATCGGCCTCACGCGTGCGATGACGCACCGGGCCGACCGGATCGCCTGGCTCGGCGTGCTCCGGGCGCCCTGGTGCGGATTGACGTGGCGGGATCTGGAGCGCTTGAGCGCAGGTGGCCGAAGGAGCGCGGTCTGGGATCTCATGCACGATGACGCTGTTGTCGCGACGTTGAGTGCCGATGGGCAGGAGCGGCTTGTGAACGTTCGCACGATCCTTGCGGACGCGTTCGATCGCCGCGCAGCGCAGCCGTTCGAGCGCTGGATCGAACGAGCCTGGCGACAGCTCGGCGGTGCGGCGACCCTGGAGATCGCCGAAGCCGGCGCCGCCGTGGAGCGGTTCTTCGACGTGCTGGCGCACGCCGCTCAACGCGGGGATCTCGATGATCCGGCCGCACTCGAAGAGAGCTTTGCCGAGCCCCACGGTCATGGTGAGCCGCCCCGCGAATCAGGCATCGAGATCATGACGATTCATCGCGCGAAAGGCCTGGAGTTCGATACCGTGATCTTGCTCGGTCTCGCCCGACAACTCCCGGCAGACCAGAGCAAGGCCCTTTACTGGCTCGAGCGCACGGCTGACGATGGCAGTGAAGATTTGTTGCTCGCTCCGATGAATTCCGTCGAGGGCAGCACGAACGGGTTGGCCGAGTTCATCAAACGGGCTGAAGCCGTGCGGGATCGCGCCGAGACGATGCGCCTGCTCTACGTCGCCACGACTCGCGCTCGAGATCGGCTGCATCTCGTCGCGCGCTTGAAGGAGGACGTCGCAAAGCCTGCAGCCAGAAGCTTGCTCGAATTTCTCTGGCCACAGTTCGAAGCGCTGTTTCCGGCGCCAATCCCGCCCCAGCAAATCGCGCCTGCGGAGCCTGTATCGATCGTCCCCGGGCTAAAACGATTGCGAGATATCAGCCCGCCGGTATTGAGCGGCGTTGCGGTCGATGCAGCCGCGGCACGGCCCGAGTTTCTGTGGGCAGGCCACGCAGCTGCACAGATCGGAATCGTGGTGCATGCGGTCTTACAGGACATCGGCAGAAGTGATGCATCGCAGTGGTCTCCGGAGGAAATTCGCGCACGCCAGACGCGCTACGCGCGCGAATTGGCCCTGCTCGGTGTCGACGAGGATGACCTGGAGGCGTCTGCCACGCGGGTCGTCGAGGCGCTTTGTGCTGTTCTCGAAGATTCTCAGGGACGCTGGCTGCTCGAGCGCCGTGCCATCTCAGAGTCGGAACTTCCGCTGACTATCGTTGGGCAACAGGGACTCGAGCACTTGCGCATCGACAGAACCTTCGTCGATGACGACGGCCAGCGGTGGATCGTCGACTTCAAGACGAGCGTGCACGAGGGCGGTGATCTGGAGGCATTTCTCGATTCGGAGGTCGAGCGGTATGAGGCCCAGCTCGCCCGGTACGCTGCTGCGATGGCTAAGCTCGATGAGCGCCCGATCCGCGTAGGCTTGTACTTTCCTCTGTTGCAGGCATTTCGGTCTTGGTCTGCCCATCGGACCGAAAACTAGACTTGGCTCGGGTAACAACTTACGTTAGTAAAGGCTCGACTACTCGAGCCGAAGTGATAGGAGCGACTGATGTCTAAGAAAAACAGCGTACTGATTGCGTTCAGCGTAGCGATTTTCGGACTGGGTGTGGTAACCGGCAAGCTCACGCAACTTGCCAGCGTTGCCGAGGCGCAATCCACCGATCGCGTCTTCGAGCTGCGCACCTACACGGCGCACCCCGGCCGCCTCGCAGAGCTGCACGCGCGCTTCCGTGACCATACGGTCGAGCTATTCGAGCGCCACGGTATGACCAACATCGTCTATATGGCGCCACAGGACGCACCATTGTCGGAAAACACGCTAGTTTATCTGCTCGCGCATGATAGCCGTGATGCTGCTGAGGCGAGCTGGGCTGGGTTCAGGAGCGATCCCGATTGGCAGGCGGTAGCCGAGGCAACGCGGCGCAACGGGCGCCTCGTGCAGAACGTCGATAGCGTATTTCTGGATCCGACCGATTATTCGAAACTGCGCTGACGGCACGCCAGAAAATTGCTTCATACGGCATCATCGACGCGCAACAAATATCGGCGCGAGGGGAGGATCATGAAAAAAATAGCGCTCGTTCTTGCCTGTCTGTTGGCCTATATGCCGCTGCTCGCTTGGGCGCAAGGTTCGACACCGGCCGTCGCAGCCGCCATCGAGGAGCTCGTCGCTGCAAACCGCATCTTGGCCGCGCAAGGTATCCTGCCGGGCTACGGCCACATCAGCATCCGGCATCCGCAAAACCCGAACCGGTACTTCATATCACGCTCTCTGGCGCCCGAGCTTGTGACGGCCGGTGACATCGTCGAGCTCGACCTCGACAGTGTGCCCGTGAGCTCGTCGACCCCGCGGCTCTACCTCGAGCGATTCATTCACGGAGAGATCTACAAGATACGTCCAGACATCAATGCGGTCGTGCATAATCACACGCCGACAGTGATCTCTTTCGGCATTGGCTCGACGCCGTTGAAGCCTGTATTTCATATGGCTGCGTTCTTCCTCGATGGTATTCCGATCTGGGACTACCGCGATTTCGGCACGGCGAATGGTGCGCTCGTCGACACGCCGGCTCGAGGCGCAGGTCTTGCCGAAGCGCTCGCGGACAGGCCGGTCGTGCTCATGAGAAACCACGGTGTCACCGTCGTCGGCTCGACGGTGCCGATGGTCGTCGGGCGCAGCATCACGCTGGAGCTCAACGCGGAGATTCAAAGCCAGGCTTTGGCTCGCGGCGATGAGATCGTCTATCTCGAGCAGGACGAGGAATCACCGGGCAGCGCTTTCGACCGTTCCTGGGATCTGTGGCTGCGCCAACTGGAAGCCGCGCAGGACGACTGAGCCGTTAGAGCCGCCCCGTCAGCTCGAACGGGCGCCGACCCGTGCTGTCTGCAGGAGCCAAAAAGGCCATTGCCTGGACGATCTCCTGCGGAGCGTCGGGACGAGCCGCGACGAGCCCGCTGAGCTCGTAGGTCCGGTCGTTGCTGAGCGTGAAGCTGCCCTCGACTTCGACGGGGCCACCCTGATCTTCGAACGTACCGCGCAGATCAGGCGTGCCCGAATCGATCAG
>JAOTTJ010000376.1 GCA_029864465.1 Gammaproteobacteria bacterium
CGAGCGGTAGGTCGGGTACGTAGTTCTCGCAATAGACAATTCGTCTCTCGCCGCCACAATCGGCTTGGGGTGGGGGATTCAATCGGCTGAGACCCGATCTAATCCAATCGACGATCGGTAGCCGCTCGAGCGCGCGGGAGGTGCCAGGTTGCGTCAGATCGAGTCAGCCTTCCTCCGTGAGACGACGACCTAATAACAGGAGGCCTGTATGGCGTGGCTTGAATCGACCGCACTAGCGGAGTGGGTTAGAACATCCCTGGTCGGCTATCCGTTCGTGCTGACTGTCCATTCGGTCGGCATGGCGATCATGGTAGGGCTGGTTACTGTCATCAATTTGCGTCTGGTGGGGCGGTTCGAGCGGATCCCCTATGCATCGCTAGATGGCGTGCTCAGGCTTGCTTGGTACGGTTTTGCGATCAACGCTATCAGTGGCGCTGCGATCTTCACGTCGCAGGCTGTCTCCTACATTACGAGCCCAGTCTATCTACTCAAGATGGCCATGGTTCTCGGTGGCGCAATCGTCGCTTGGAAAATGCAGCCGATACTCAGACGTGATGCCGCGGGCTGGGACGGCGGCTCAGTAGTGCCTTCGAGTATGCGGACGTTGGCGAAGGCTTCGCTTGCGATGTGGCTCGTCGCGATCATCACCGGCCGGTTCACGGCATATCTATAACAGGAGAGGGGAATAGACATGTCGACATTAGATTGGATCGCCGCAACGTTCGGGCCGATCGTTCTCACGCTGCCTTGGACCTGGCCGATCGCCGAGACACTTCACTTCATCGGCCTGTGCATGATGCTCGGTGGCCTCATCGTTATCGACCTTCGGCTATTGGGCTGGAACCGCTTGATTCCAACGGTCGCTTCGCACGATATCCTGCCGATCATCTATACCGGTCTGGTCATCAACACGACCACGGGCCTCATGTTCTTCGTCGGTGACCCGCATCGCTATTACATCAACATCGGCTTTCGGCTCAAGATCCTGCTATTCGTGCTCGCGTTGATCAACGCCGCGTGGTACCAGTTCAAGCTGTCGCCACGGATCGATAGCCTGCCCGCGGGCAGCGACCTGCCAGGCGATGCGCGTTTGGCAGGAGCGCTGTCGTTGGGTTTATGGTTCGGCGTGCTGATTCTCGGCCGGCTCATACCCTACGTCGGTACGGGCTGAGCGCCCAACCGGCTCATCTCTCGGTAAATTGCGCCGGGGACTGCCGCTTAGTGACGGCACCCCGGCGCACGTCGTTTTGTTGTCGTGAGCAGCCGGCTAGACCACTCCGTCGATGAGCACGAACATGATTTTGCAGACCGCATCGGAGCGATTGCTCCAAGCGTGGTTCGTGCCGCGCTGAATGACCGTGTCACCCGTCTTGATGAGAACTTCCGAATCATCGAGCACGAGTACGATCTCGCCTTCCAGGCAAATCGCGTAGTCGACCGTATCGGTTTTGTGCATGAGCGGATGCGGCGGCTCTTCGATATCACCGACGTGGCCCGCGTCCAGCGACTCCCAGGCAGCTTTAGCAGCCTCGCGGTCGACCGAGTCTATCCAATCCTTCTCGGGTGGAAACTCGATAACGCGAAAGACTGAGCCATTCTTCGGTGGCAACAGCCCAATCTCGCGGTCCGTTGTCTCCACGGGGCCGTTAACCGGCGCTGGGCTGGATTCGACGACCCAGATGTTGTGGATTGCAACGCCGGGCCGATGGCTCGGGCGTTTAATGTTAGTCGCATCCGCATCGGATATGACGATAGCCTTACCATCCTGATCGTGACCTGTGACAACTCTTCTAACGCCCATGCTCCATCCCTTGCTTTCGTGAATTGTTCGCGCTGACTCTCAGCGACGATTCAGTGGGTGCGTATGATAGCGAAAACACTCCGGATGCGACTATCGGGGGCGGCCGCTTGCGCCACCCGGTGCCGGGTTCCGGCTCTGTTACTATCAATGACAAAAGAGGTGGAGCTTGCTGCCGGCTACTAATCGCTTTCGTCGCATCGTCGATCCGCGCGTTGTGCTGAGATTCCTTTTCGTCTTGCTCGTTACCGTACTCGGAGCCTGCGGGCGGCCGGACTTCGAGGAATATCGCCTCGGCACAGCGGCGCTCGGCGGTGCTTACTATCCCCTCGGCCAAGGTATCGCAAATCTCGTCACGCAGCATGCGCCCGGAATCGCAATGGTGCCGATCGTTACGCGCGGTGCGATAGAGAACCCGCGACTCGTCTCGGGCGGTGATCTCGAGCTCGGAATTACAAACGCCGATCTCGCATTCTTCGGCTACGAAGGTCGCGCACCGTATCCGGGTCGGCTCGAGATCCGGGCCGCCGGCGCCCTGCATCCGAGCGTTCTTCATTTGATCACATCGCTGAGCACGGGCCTCGAGTCCTTCGTAGATCTACGCGGCCGGCGAATTGCGGTCGGACCGGCTGGCGGTACGACTTTCTTCTTGACGCAGATGTTGCTGGCCGCGCATGGAATGACGCTCGACGATGTCGTCGTGAGTTTCTTGTCGTACTCTGACGGATTCAGCCAACTCAGCGATGGCAACGTCGATGCGGCGTTTGCGCTCGCAGGCTATCCGGCAGCCGCCGTACTGCAGGCGGGCGCAACGCAGGATCTGCAGTTTCTGCGCATCGAGTCGGCTGTGGCTGAAGCGATCGTTACTGAGAATCCGTATTACTCGATCGTGAACGTTCCCGCGGATGTATACGACACGGAAGAGGACGGCATTGCCTTCGCCGTCGACAATATTCTGATTGTCAACGCGAACACGGATGCCGATACCGTCTATGACATCGTCGCGGCCATCTATGATCACTTGCCCGAGCTGCGCCGGGCGAACGCCGTGGCGCGACAAATCGACCCCACGCGCAGCACGGCCCTAGCAGTTCCGCTACACGAGGGTGCCCGACGCTATTTCGAATCGGCTGAGTCGGGCAGCCCGCCGTGACGGCGGCTGAACTCGCGAACGCCGTCAAGAGCCGGTTTGCCGCCTGGCTCGGCTTCGGTCTCGGTGTGTTTCACCTCGCCAACGTCGCGGGATTGCTGGTTGTGTCCACGATGGTCGTGCGGGCTGTCCACCTGACGGTCGTCCTCGTGCTGATTTATTTTTCGTTCGCCGCATTCACGGAGCAGGAAAAAGCTGCACGAATGCGCATTGCGCCCTACATCGATCTGGTC
>JAOTTJ010000064.1 GCA_029864465.1 Gammaproteobacteria bacterium
GGTGCGTGTCGGCGAGGCGATCACGTTCATGGCGGCCGATCGGCAGCACGTCGAGGAGGCTTATGCCGGGGATATCATCGGCCTACACAACCATGGCACGATCAACATCGGCGATTCGTTCACGCAAGGCGAGAATCTCGTGTTCACGGGCATTCCGAACTTCGCTCCTGAACTTTTCCGACGGGCTGTACTCAGAGATCCGCTGCGGCTCAAGGCGCTCGGCAAGGGCCTCGATCAGCTTTGCGAAGAGGGCGCAACGCAGCTCTTTAGGCCGCTGATCAGTAATGACCTGATTCTCGGTGCCGTCGGCCCGCTGCAGTTCGACGTTGCAACGTTTCGGCTGCGTGACGAGTACGGTGTCGACTGCCAATTCGAGGGCGTCAACGTCGCCACGGCCCGATGGGTCAAGAGTGACGATCCGAAGCGGCTCGATGAGTTCAAGAACAAGCTCAGAAGCAATCTCGCCGAGGATCATGCGGGTGAGCTCGTCTATCTGGCACCGAGCACGGTGAGTTTGAGGCTCACGGAGGAGCGCTGGCCGGACCTCACGTTTCGCGCGACACGCGAGCACAGCATCGGCGCTGCCGCTTAGCTTGGGATATTCGGGGAGCGCCGAACGCGCTACGTCACCGGCGCAGGCTTGAACGCGCGCACGAGGCGTTTGAGCGTGGCGAGTGCGGTGCGGCCATCGTCGGGCTCATAGCGCAGCTGCAAATACGTACGCGTGATCGCATCGATCTCCTCCGCGCAGTCCGGCAGCGTTGCCGCCGCGCGCGAGCCATAGTCGAGCGGTCCTTCACCCGTCGCCCGGGGCGCGACGCGTGCGCGCTCGAGCTTGCGGACAAATTGTCTAAACAACGCCGCGGAACGGTCGCGTGCACCTATGCGTCGGTAGGACCAGCTCAGGTAGAGTGTCAGCAAGGCTGAGATGATTAGCATGGCGCCAGCGGCCAGTGTCACGAGCTTCGTCCAGTGTGGCCGAGAAATGCCGAGCGCCTCCAGCAGCGCGCGCTGGAGCTCTGGCCCGTAACCGATTACCCAGGCATTCCAGTAAGTGTGTGCTGCATCCCAGGCGAGCACAGCTTGGCGCAACCACGGTATTCCCGCGAGTGCGCCGCCGCGTGCTTGCTCGCTGGAAAGCCGGCCGGAGAGCCCGGAGCTGATTCGATCGGGCGCGACGGCTGCCGTCGGGTCGACGCGGATCCAGCCTTCATCCTCTAGCCAGACCTCGGTCCAGGCATGCGCGTTGGACTGGTAGATGATGTAGTACTCACCGAGCGGATTGAGCTCGCCACCCTGATAACCTGTTACGACGCGTGCAGGAATGCCGGCCGCGCGCATGAGTACGGTAAAAGCGGATGAGTAGTGCTCGCAAAAACCTTCGCGGGTTTGAAACAGGAACTCGTCCGCGGGATTCGCGCCGAGTGCTGGTGGTGTCAGCGTGTAGAAAAACTGCTCGGTTCGGAAAATGTCGAGCGCCTTGGCGATAATTTCACGTTCGCTGCTGCTCTGGGCACGCCATCGCTCGGCGAGCGCGCGACTTTCGGGGTTGCCATCTGCGGGTAGGCGCAAGTAGTACTCGCGCACCCGCTCGTTGAGAGTCTCGCGCGTGCTGTAATCGGGATAAGAAGTGACCTCGTAGTCGAATAGCGAACGTATCGGCCGGCGCGTACGCACGAGCTGATAGTGGTTCTCCATACGAATGTCCCGGCCGTCGCTCCATTGTGCGGGCATGTCGAGCGCGAATACCCAGCGGCGGTCGTGCGGCTCGAGCATGACGCGGTAGTCGATCGGCTCGCCTCGATACTCGACGAGCTCGGTCATGCCCGGGCGCATACCGGGGCCGTCAGTGGACCACGTTCGGCCGTTGAAAACACTGAGCACAGGGCCACGCCAGTACAGTTGGTCCGGGCCGGGCGTTCGATCGTAGAAATCTACCCGAAAGGCCACCGCGTCGGAGAGTCCGAGCTCGGTAATGTCGCCTGGGCTCATGCTGTCGGACAAGCCGCTGCGCCCGCTCATGTTTGCGCCCGGGATGCCCCAGAGCGGTCCGGGCAGGCGCGGAAACAACAAGAACAGAATCAGCATTATCGGCAGGGCCTGCAAAAGCAATCGCGCCGCCTGCCTGGCCATGTCGCGATTGCCGAGCAACGGTCCGTGCCGACCGAGCTGCAACAACCCGACAGTCGTGAACCACACGAAGCCGAGCAGGTAAAGCACCATGAGAACGCCACGATCGACGAGCAGACTCGCGAACAGCAAGAAATAGGCGATGATGATGAGCACGAGTTGATCGCGCGCCGTGCGTGATTCGAGATATTTGAGTGCGACCATAACGATCAGCAGCGCCGTTCCCGCTGCGAGCCCATTGATCGTCTGGTACTGGAAAAGCACGGCGCCGAACGCGAGAATCGCGAGCACGATTCGCGCAAGCGTTTGCGGCAGCGGCCAGCCGAAGATCGCGCCGCCGAGGCGCCAGGCGATGCTGAGACACAACAAACCCGGCACCCAGATCGGTAATGTCGGCCAGTGTGGCAGCGTTGCGCCGGCAGCAATGCCCGCTGTCCAGAGCAAGCGATCTGGCGTGTCGGCGGGCATTTGCAGGGCGGCAGCGGTCATCGCAACGGCTCCTCGTAGAGCGCCAGCGCGCGTAAGCACTCGTTGAGGTGCTTTTGACCGCGGCCGACAGGCACGGCCCTGTTCGGCAGCTGCAGGCCGATGGCCATGTCACGCTCGCCCGCCTCGAGGCACCAGCGCGTGAGCTGCGACAGACGCTGCTCCGTATCGAGGCCCGGCAGACTGTCCCAGGTCAGAATACGTGCCTGCTGCTCGCCGGCAGCGAACTGTTTCACCATGAGCTCGTCGCTGCGCGCGAAGGCTTTCCACGCAATACGCCGCGGCGGTTCGCCGGGGGCGGCCGTTGCCAGGCCAATGAAGTCTGCATCGCCGCGCTCGAGCCCACCATGCAGGCCCTCGCCACCCGCCTCGTTGGGCAGCGGCCGGCCCCGCGGTGCCGGGTGCGGGTAAACGACGCAGCTCGCATCCATGTGCAGCCAGGACCAGGCTCGGAACAGGTTGCCGGGGAACCGGGTCGTGACCTGATAGCGGCCGAGTTTCAGTAGGCCGCGCTCGCGCGTGGGCACGGCAAACGTGAAGACGCGTGTTTGGCCCGCGGGAATGTCCTCAGGCTTGGATTCCTTGCCGTTGTGAGTCAGTAGGATCTCATAGCGTGGCGCACTGGCGTCGTTGCTGAGCGCGAAGCGAAACTCGGCCGGTTCGCTTGCGAAGACGGGTTGTGCGGCCAAAAAGCGGATGCGAACACCGCGCAGGTTGTAGTGGCAATGCCGCATGATCACGATGCCGAGCCCAGAGAGAAGAAACGTCAATGCGAACCCGAGACTGGAGCCGTAATTGAGCGCCCCGAGCAGCATGGCGAAGACTGTGAATCCGAAGGCGAGCCCGAAGCGGCTCGGCAGAATGTAGATGCGGCGCTTGTCGAGCGTGACGCTGAGGGCGTCGGGGCCTTGGCGTTTCTGCGCCCACGCTGCAGCACTAGAACGCAGCCATTGCCGTGGAACGGCGAGCACGGGTCCGAGCCTCACTCGAACGCCAAGGTTCACGTCACGGGAACGGCGTCGAGCACGGTCTGGCCTACGCCGGCCGGATCGCTCTCCCTTCCTTGGGCAATCTCGAGCCGGTGAGCAGTGACGCATGGTAGGACTGCTTGAACATCCTCGGGGTAGACGCCGTCATGCCCGGACATCATCGCCCACGCTTGCGCGGCCCGTACGAGCGCGATCGCGCCGCGAGGTGAGAGCCCTTCGGTGAACTCGCCAGAGTCGCGCGTGTAGGCGACTAGGGCTTGCACGTAATCGAGCAGCGGGTCGGAGAGGTGCACCTTGCCAACCGCGTGCTGAAGGGTCAGCAGCGTCTCCACGCTCATGAGTGGCGGCAGTTCGTCGACGAGGTCACGCCGATCGCCGTTGGCCAACAACAGGCGTTCCTCGGCCGGCCCCGGGTAGCCGAGAGTGATCTGCATGAGGAAGCGGTCGAGTTGCGACTCGGGGAGTGGGAACGTGCCGATCTGTTGCGTCGGATTGCGTGTCGCGACGACGAAGAATGGAGAAGGTAGCCCATACGTCGAACCGTCGGCCGTGACCTGGCGCTCTTCCATGGCCTCGAGCAATGCGCTCTGCGCTTTCGGGGTCGCACGGTTGATCTCATCGGCGAGCAGAAGCTGGGAGAAAATCGGCCCTTTGTGGAACTCGAATTGGCTCGTGTCGCGGCGAAAAATCGATACGCCGATGACGTCGGCCGGCAGCAGATCGCTTGTGAACTGAACGCGCTGGAAGCTCAGGTCCATGACCCTGGCGAGCGCGTGCGCCAAAGTCGTTTTGCCGACCCCAGGCAGGTCCTCGATGAGCAGATGGCCGCGCGCGAGCAGGCAGGCGAGGCAAAGCTTGAGCTCGTTCGGTTTGCCGACAATGATACGGTTGAGCGCATCGAGCAGCGGCTGAACGAGGCCGGCTGGGTCGCTGATGCCCGAGGTGGCCGTTCTTAGAGTCCGGGTTGCCATGGGCCGAATATTCTCGCAAATGGCCCCGCGAGGACAGTCTGGTTCCCGGTATTTGTGACCCAGTCCGAAAAACTCAGGGCCAGCGCGGCTTACAGCCGCGCGAGCTGCTGTTCCAGAGACTTGAGCTGATTCGTCAGATCGGCGGCCCGGTCGCGCTCCTTCTGGACGACGGCCTCGGGTGCGTTGGTGACGAAGCGATCGTTGCCGAGCTTACTTTCGGCCTTGGCGAGGTCCTGCTCGATACGCTGGCGTTGCTTGCCGAGCCGGGCCCGCTCGGCTTCGATGTCGATGAGATCTGCGAGCGGCACGAGGATACGAAACTGGCGCACGAGGGCAGTGGCAATGCCGTCAGGCTCGGTACCTTCAAGAATGTCAATCCGGTCGAGCCGCGCCAATGACTGCAAGAGACTGCGGTGGCGGTCGAGACGCTCGCGGTCGCTGGGTCCAACGTCGGCGAGCAGTACGGGCAGCCGCTTGCCCGGGCTGATGTTCATCTCACCGCGAATCTGGCGCACGCCGATGACGAAGTCCTTGAGCCACGCGATCTCTTCCTCGGCCTCATGGTCGCGCGAATACTCATCCACACTCGGTAGCGGCTCGAGCATGACGGTCGCACTGGATCGGCCCGTGTGCTTGCAGAGCTCGAGCCAGAGCTCCTCGGTGACAAACGGCATGATCGGGTGCAGCAGCCGCAGCAGCGCTCCGAGCGTATCGCGCAGCGTTTGGCGCGCACCGAGCTGAGTGGCGGTGTCCGCGGCCGCGTCGTTGAGCACGGGCTTCGTGAGCTCGAGATACCAGTCACAGAGTTCGTGCCATGTGAACTCGTAGAGTGCCTGAGCCGCGAGATCCAGTCGGTAGCCCGCGACGCTTTCCTCGACGGTTGCGATCGTCTCGCTGAGGCGGGATCGAATCCAGCGATCGGCAACGCCGAGCTCGGGCTCGCCCGCGAGTGCGCCGTCGATGTTCGTGAACACATAGTGGGCGGCGTTCCAGAGCTTGTTGCAGAAGTTGCGATAGCCCTCGATCCGGCCAAGGTCGAAATTGATGTCGCGGCCCGTCGTCGCGAGCGACGCCATGGTCATGCGCAGGGCATCCGTACCGTAGGCCTGGATGCCGTCGGGGAAGTCGCGCTTCGTCGCTTTCTCGACCTTCGCTTTCAGGTGCGGCTGCATCATGCCTTCGGTGCGCTGTCGAAGCAGCGTCTCGAGGTCGATGCCATCGATAAGGTCTATAGGATCGAGGACGTTGCCTTTGCTTTTGGACATCTTCTGGCCTTCGTGGTCGCGCACGAGACCGTGGATGTAAACGACGCGAAACGGAACATCGCCCATGAACTTCAGTCCCATCATGACCATGCGTGCGACCCAGAAGAAGATGATATCGAACGCCGTGACCAGTACGGCCGTCGGATAGAAGGTGTCGAGCTCTTCTGTGTTCTCCGGCCAACCGAGTGTCGAGAACGGCCAGAGTGCCGAGGAGAACCACGTGTCGAGCACGTCGTCGTCCTGACGCAACGTGACGTCGGCTCCAAGCCCGTGTTTTGCGCGCACCTCATCCTCATTACGAGCGACATAGACGTTTCCGGATTCGTCGTACCAAGCCGGTATCCGGTGGCCCCACCAGAGCTGGCGGGAAATGCACCAGTCCTCGATGTTTCGCATCCACTCGAAATAGGTCTTCGACCAGTTCTCGGGCACGAACCGAATCCTGCCGTCCTCGACAGCCGCGATTGCCGGGGTGGCCAGCGGTTCGGCGCGCACGTACCACTGGTCGGTCAGCAGCGGCTCGACGATGGCGCCGCTGCGATCGCCGCGCGGCACCATGAGCGTGTGCGCGTCGATACCGTCGAGCAAGCCGGCGGATTCGAGATCCGCGACAACGCGCTCGCGCGCATCGAACCGCTCGAGGTTCCGGTAGACCTCGGGCACGGCATCGTTCAGGGTCGCATCGGGGCCGAAGATATTGATCACTGGCAAGTCGTGGCGGCGGCCCACCTCAAAATCGTTGAAGTCGTGCCCCGGTGTAATCTTCACGCAGCCTGTGCCGAATTCCGGGTCGACGTACTCGTCGGCGATGATCGGGATATCGCGATCCGCGAGCGGTAGACGGACGCTCTTGCCGATCAGGCTCGCATAACGCGGGTCCTCCGGATGCACGGCGACGGCCGTGTCGCCGAGCATCGTCTCCGGTCGCGTGGTGGCGACGACGAGATAGCCGTCGCCATCCGTGAGCGGATAGCGGAAACGCCAGAGCTTGCCTTGCTCCTCACCGGAGAGCACTTCGAGGTCGGACAAGGCCGTATGGAGCACGGGGTCCCAGTTCACGAGGCGCTTGCCGCGGTAGATCAGGCCTTCGTCGTGCAGCCGCACGAAGACCTCGACCACGGCGCGCGATAGATCCTCATCCATCGTGAATCGCTCGCGCGACCAATCGAGCGAGCTGCCGAGGCGGCGCAGCTGTTGCGTAATGCGGCTACCTGAGTGCTCCTTCCATTCCCAGACTCGCTCGAGGAACGCGTCCCGGCCGAGGTCGTGCTTGCTTTTGCCTTCGGCGCCTAGCAAACGCTCGACGACCATCTGCGTTGCGATGCCCGCATGATCCGTGCCGGGTTGCCAGAGCGTGTTGTCGCCGCGCATGCGGTGGAAGCGGATCAGCGCGTCCATGATCGTCTCGTTGAACGCATGGCCCATGTGCAACGTGCCGGTCACATTCGGCGGCGGAATCATGATCGAGAACGGCGGTCCACTGCCGGCGGCACGGAAATAACCGGCTTCCTCCCAGCGCTCGTAGTGCCGGGATTCGATCTCTCGAGGTTGGTAGGCTCGTGCCATGGGCTAGGTCTCGTCGGCGTCCTCGTCGAGGTGCTCTCTGAGGATACGGTCGATCAGCTCGGGCAGTTCTTGGCGCAGGCGCGCGGAGATCTGCGCGAATAGCGTCGCCTCCATCTCGGCAAACGCGTTGTGCATGCATTGCTCAGTCAACGCGTAGGCGCTCGAAGCGAGTTGTGTCTGTAGCTCAGCGATTAGAGACGCATGGTCGACGGATGCTGGCGCCTCGCCAATGCTTACCGCCTCGTCGTCCGTTATGACGTCGGTGAGCACGGGAATGTCCTTCCTGGATGTCGCTTCTTCCGCCATAGCCTTGTCAGAGTTGATGCGTCTTCAGCTCGTAACCACGGTCCCGATAATACCGGTAGCGCTCGCGCCCGTGTTCGCGCCGTGCGGGATCAGCGTCGAGCACCTCGGCGAGGCGTTCATAGCGGCCGAATTCGTCGGGCACTTCGCCCGTGAGATTGATCATGAGATCCCAGTCGTGGGTTTCGTTCTCCCCGTCCTCGGCGCGGCTCTTACAGCCGATGATGACGGGCTCGGCCACCGGTGTCGCTGCAGAGGCCCAGGCGAAGCGGTGGGGGATGAAACTGTTCTGCGCGAATGTCCAGAGCAGCTCATCGAGCCTGCGTGCATCCGGCTCGGACTCGGCCAGCACGAATACGCTGAGCTCACGCTGCACGGCCTTGCCGGCGAGTCGGCAGGCGAACGTGAGTCGGGAATCGTCGGAGGTCTCCGGCAGGATATAGAAATCGACCTGTGTCACCGGACTAGGGGTTCAGGAGAAAATCCGTGAGCAGCGGCACGATGCGGCCGGTCGCGCCTTTCTCGGCGCTCGTCTTCCAGGCAACGCCGGCAATGTCGAGATGCGCCCAGGGCGTATCGCCGACGAATCGCGACAGGAAATTTGCTGCGATGCTCGCCCCACCCTCGCGGCTGCCAGCATTGGCGAAGTCGGCAAAATTGCTCTTGAGCGTTTCGCCGTATTCCTCGTCGGCGGGCAAGCGCCAGGCTGGGTCGAGCGATCGCCTCCCGGCCGCGAGCAGCCCGTCGGCCAGATCGTCGTCATTGCTGAACAGGCCCGTATAGACATTGCCGACGGCGATGACGCAGGCGCCCGTGAGCGTCGCGACGTCAATGATGCTGCGTGGCTTGAAGCGCTGTGCGTAGGTGATGGCGTCGCAGAGAATCAGGCGGCCTTCGGCATCCGTGTTGAGGATTTCAACCGTCTGGCCAGACATCGACTTGACGATATCGCCTGGGCGCGTAGCGCGATCCGAGGGCATGTTCTCGCAGGCCGGCACAACGGCCACGACGTTGATGCGCGGCTGCAGCTCACCGATAGCCGCCATCGTGCCGATGACGCCGGCTGCTCCGCACATATCGAACTTCATCTCATCCATTTTCGGCGGGGGTTTCAGTGAGATGCCGCCTGTGTCAAACGTGATGCCTTTGCCGCAGAGTGCGATGGGCGCCTGGCGTGCGCCGGCGCCCTGGTAGCGTAGAACGATAAGCCGAGCCGGCTCTTTTGCGCCTTGCGTCACCGAGAGCAGCGCGCCCATCTTCAGGCGCTTGATCTCGCGTTCGTCCAGGACGGATACGCTGAGGTTCGGGTGCTTCCTCGCAAGCGCACGTGCCTCCCTGGCGAGATGCGTGGGCGTGCAGATATTGGGCGGCCGGTTGCCGAGATCTCTGGCTAGGTGCACGCCGTTCGCGATCGCTTGGCCGTCCTTGATGCCGCTGCGCGTGTCGCGTAAAGCCTGCTTGTCGAGAATGCCGATGCCGAGTTTGGAGAGCTTGAGCTTCTCGACCCCGCTGGATTTGAGCTCATCGAATTGATAGCACGCTGCACGCGTCGCTTCCACGGTGAGGCGCGCGGCGTAATAGGCATCTAGTTCCGCAGGTGCCGCGACGGCGAGGTAACTGATGGCTTCGCCGAGTCCCGCTTCCTTGAGCATACGTGCCGCAGTAATCGATGCTGCCCTGAATCGCTTCGCATCAAAGTCCGCAGGCTTGCCGCAGCCGACGAGCAATGCCCGCGCAGCACCAGCGCCCTGTAGCTGCGGGACGAGCAGACAGCGGCCCGGTTTCGCTGATGCGTCACCGGATCGCAGGAGTTGCTTGAGCAATCCGCCGCAGGCAAAGTCGATTTCTCGAGCCGGTCCGGCGAGTGGCTTACCTTCGAAAACGGGCACGACGGCGCACGCTGTTCTTTGCCGTGCCGGTGCGCCCGTCTTGACCGGAAATTCCATCTAGCGTCTCCCCTGTATTGCTGCGATCGATGCGCGGTGCCGGGTCCGAGAGCGGCTCGGTGCGGCGCGTTCGCTTGCTTGTGTTATCGTGTCGCAGCCGTGCTGAACAGAGCGGCCAAGTGTACTCGATCTATAGTTCCTTTTTATACGGGATGGCACACCACGCCGGTGAGCCGCATGGTATGCAGGCCGCATGACTATCATCGCCCGATACGTGCTGCGTGAGACCTTCGGGGCGTGGCTCGTCGTCACGCTCGTCCTTTTCGTCATACTCATGACGAACCAGTTCGCTGAGATTCTCGATGATGCTGCGGCCGATCAGCTGCCGCGCGATGCAGTCTTCGGCGTCCTCGGGCTGACTTCTCTGCGATACATCACGATGCTGACGCCGATCGGTCTGTTTCTCGGTATCATGCTCGCGCTCGCACGACTGAATCGAGATTCGGAGATGGCCGCGCTCGCCGCTTGCGGTATCGGGCCGTTACGGTTGCTCGGTCCGATCAGCCTTCTGACGGGCGCGCTTGCCATTGGGTTGACATGGCTCTCGCTGTTTCGCACGCCCGATGCGATACGTGAGATCGAGGACATCAAGGCGCGTGCCGCGGACGAGCTCGAGCTCGGCGTGCTCCAAGCGGGTCAGTTCACGACGCCTGGCTCGGATGATACCGTCATCTATGCCGAGGAGGTTGTCGGCACCGAGATTCGCGACGTTTTCGTCGAGCATGAGGACGAGGAGGCCGGCGTCGTCGTGATTCTCGCCGAGCGTGGTCGGCGCGTTCAGGATCCCGGGGACGGTGACGTCTCGTTCGTGTTCTACAACGGCACGCGGTACGAGGGTAATCCGGGTGAGCGTGACTTTCGCATCGTCGAGTTCGCCGAGCATGGTATGCCGATGGATCGGGAGGACGAGGAGGAGGCGGAGATCCCAGTCGAGATCAAGCCGAGCGCTGAACTGTTCGGGTCCGCCGATCCCTATGATCAGGCCGAGTTACAGTCTCGGCTCTCCGCGCCGCTTTCGCTATTCGCGCTCATGTTGCTCGCCGTGCCGCTGAGCCGATCGCGGCCGCGCGAGGGCCGGTATGCGCGCGTCGGCGTCGGGCTCATGATCTACATCACGTACGCGAACATGCTGGCGATCGCGCGCGTTTGGATGGAGCGCGAGCAAATCCCAGCTTGGCTGGGTCTGTGGTGGGTACATGGCGTGCTCGGCCTCGTTGGCCTCTTTTTGCTGGCGCGCGAGGCCGGCGTCTTTGCGCGCTCGCGGCCGGTTGAGACGACGGCATGAATCTGCTCGATCGATATATCGTGATCTCCGTGCTCAAGGGTGTCGCGCTGGTCGTGTTCGTCCTGCTCGGCATCGTGACGTTCGTCGAGCTGGTCGGTCAGCTGGACGACATGGGCACGTCGAATTACGGGCTGGAGGATGCGCTAATCTACGTCGCGTTCAGAATTCCTCGGCTCCTTTTCCTCATGCTACCGGCCGCGGCATTGCTCGGTGCGCTGCTCGGTCTCGGCAACCTGGCCGTGCATCACGAGCTCGTCGTCATGCGTGCGAGCGGCGTATCGCGGTTCAGGTTGCTCGGCGCCGTAGGGATCGCCGGTGCGTTTCTGTCGGGATTCATGTTCCTGCTCGGCGACTCGTTTGCGCCGTCGCTCGACGCCTACGGTCGCCAGCTTCGCTCTCAAGCAATGCTGGACCCCGGTAGCCTGGCCACCGCGAACGCGGTTTGGCTCAGGAATGGCCGTAACATTTTCAGCTTCCGCAGAGAGCCCGGCAGCCTCGGCTTCGGCAGCGTCTACCTGTTCGAGTTCGACGAGGCTGGAAAGCTCACGCAGCTCGCTCGCGCGGACTCAGCGGAGATCGACAGCGGCGATCGCTGGCTGCTCGCCAATTACGAAGAAACGCAGTTTGTGCAGGACGGCGTATTGGCGAACATCGAGCGATCGACCATTAAGGACTATGAGCTTACGCCGGAACTCTTAGGTTTGTCGGAAGTCCGCCACGATCTGCTTAGCACAGAGGATCTGCAGCGTTACGTCGCTTACCTCGAGCAAAACGGTCTCGATGCGGATCGTTATCTAACGGCTTACTACGCGCGTATCACGGATATCGTCTCAGCATTGCTCATGACGCTACTCGCTCTGCCGTTCGTGTTCGGCGGGCTGCGCACGGCCGGAGCGGGTGCGCGGCTGCTAGTCGGTCTCGTGATTGGCCTCGGCTACTACGTTTCCACGCGCGTGCTTGCCAGCGGTGTCGAAGTTTTCGAGCTCGATCCGGTCATCGTCGCATGGGTGCCGAGCGCACTGCTTATCATGATCACAGGCATCACGCTGGCCCGAGTCAGGTAACGTTATTCGGGCAGGTGATCGATTCGCGTGCGCGAGAGGGTGTCGTGCCAGCAGCGACCTTTCGAATCGATCAACGACCAAACAAGCCCGAGCGCGGGCGGTAGGAGCAGTGTCACTGAGGCGGCGAAACGCAGAGCGGCGTCGGGCCACGACAGCGGTGCGCCTTGCGCGGTGACGACCTGTAGCTTCCAGGCCCGCAGGCCAAGCGTCTGGCCGCCATGTGTCCAGCACCAACCGTAGAAAAAAAACGCGACGACGATCAATAGCGCGCCGTACCACCACGTCCCTGGCTCTACGGCGGAGCCGCCATGCAACACGATGACCACGAGCGTTACGGCGAATAGCAAGCTGACGAGCAGCAGCCAGTCGTAAGCCATCGCGGCGAGGCGGCGCAGGAGGCCGGCAGGGCGTCGCTTTTCGGGCTGAGTCATGCGGTGGCAGACGAGCGTCAGGGGCGAGTTCAGAGCCTATCTCAAAATCCCGCATGGGAGCGAAGCGCGCTTTGCGGAATGAAATACGCAGCTCGCGTCCGACTGGCAGCGACACCCGATCTGGCGGACAATGCAGCCGAACGTCCGCTATGCCGGCGCGGCTCCGCGCTGGGTAGACATGCATAAGGAGTTGTGACCTCGTGAACAACGCGCTCGTCATTCCCGCGACTTACGTCGTCGGGGAAGCCTTTCCTGCGAACTTGCCGCTCGCCGACGGTTCTCTGAAGCCGATCGCCGACTGTAGCCGGCAGGAAGTCAAACAGGCGGTCGACGAGCTCAGGGCTGTCGTCAAGGGCAG